>JACRIC010000102.1 GCA_016235915.1 Candidatus Peregrinibacteria bacterium | reverse complement strand
GGGAATCATATCCCATGTTATTTCTCGGCCGCGAACCGTCCATTTTTTGCCAATAAGTCTTCTGCACGCATTTTTTACCAACGCGAAGGCTTCGGGAAGGAGGTTGTCCAGACTTTCTCCTTCGCTGACGCGTTTTTTGAATTCAGCGGTTTTTATAGGGAAATCCTCGTCTTTGAGTGTTGTCGTATATTCTTTTTCAAGTTGATTGACTTTTTCTACGAGCGGTTGCAGGCGTTTGATGGTTTTTTCATTCGGGTCGCCGATGAGGGTGTTGAGAATTTTTTGGAGCATGGGGGGGCGGTTTTTTACACATGGGTATTTTACTCCGCCTTTCCCTTCAAAACCACAAAAATGGTTTTGAGGAGAATTTTTGTATCCAGCCAGAGCGACCAATGCTCGATATAGTAGCTGTCCAGCTTGACCTCTTCCTCGAAATCGAGGTCGCTTCGGCCGTGAATTTGAGCCATGCCGGTCATGCCGGGCTTTATCGTGAGGACGAATTTGTGATGTTTTTTATAGTGTTCTACTTCTTCGGGAAGGTGTGGACGCGGCCCGACGAGGCTCATATTGCCTGTTATGACATTGAAAAGTTGAGGAAGTTCGTCCAAAGAATATTTTCTTAAAAATTTTCCTACGCGAGTAATTCGCGGATCGTTGTCGATTTTCACAACAGGAGAGCCTTTTCTCTTGTTTTGATCTGCGAGAGAAGTGTAGCGGAGGTTATGCGTATTCATTCGCATGGTGCGGAATTTATAACAGAAAAAATATTCGCCATGCTCTCCCACGCGTTTGGCGATTTTTCCGTCATCGAGATATTTGAAAAAAATGCTTCCGCGCGAATCGAGGGCAATGGCGACGGCTGTGAGAATCATGAGCGGACTCGTGATCATGAGGAGGATGATTGCTGAAATGAGGTCAAAGGCGCGTTTCATGACTTTTCCCCAACCGTCGAGAGAAGTGGGTTTCAGGCTGATTAAAGGGATGCTTTTGTATTGAGCGAGTTCCACGTTGGTGAGCTGGACTTCCATGAGATCAGGCACAAAACTGTATTGAATGTGATGTTCTCGGCAAAATTCAAGGATGTTTTTTCCTTCGGTTTCGCATGTAGGACCCTCTGAAAAACACCCTTTCGACTGCAAATGCAAAGATTCGGCTGCAAACGCTTCACTTCTCCTCGCCGTATCTTCATCTGATACGGCTTCGTCGTCGTTCAGCGTTTTCGCTCGAATCTTTGCATTTTCGTTTCCGAAATTGTGTTTTTCAGAGGGTCCCATATTTTGTTTCGTTTGAATGATTTCGTCGATTTTATGTTTTTTTACGAGATATTTCAGGTTTTCGATGGTGCCGATAATGGGCAATGGCGTGTTTTTCTCGTTCATGGTGGTATCTGCGGCGCCGACGATTCGGAATCTGGGGTTTTCTTTGAGTTCTTCGGAGAGTCGATAGGTGATTTTATTGATGCCAATGAAGAGGATGTTTCTTTTTCCGATTCCGTGTTTGAGCAGGGTGAGATGAATAATTTGAATGATACTTCGGCCGAGAATGATGAAAAGAATGGTGAGAAGCCAGCTGTATCCCAGAACGAGGCGAGAAAAAAATACTTGCCGCGTGAAGAAAAAATAGGCGATGACGATGGCGAGCCAAGCAAGTGAGGTGAGAAAGATTTGGAAGAGTTCGCGGGAAAGGGTGGTGGTGATTTTGAGTGAATAGCCGCGATTTATGGCGAGTACGAATATGAAAAGCAGGGCGGCCGCGAGGCTTAATCCGATGTATCGGTCGAGAGGCATGAATGTTGACAGGTCAACGGGAAAATTGACTCCGGGAATGAGATCGGTTTGGCTGCGGATTTGATAGGCCGTGAGAAAGGCGAGGAATGTGAGGAGAAAGTCCATTGGGACGCGGAGGGCGCCGAAGAAAATTTCGGATTTTTTCATGGGGGTTGTTTTTTTTGTCACCCTGAGGCTTTCGAGGGGTGACCAATGTTCTTTACTGCGAAAATAGCATTTTTTTTAGACAAAAAGAAGAATTGCGTGTCAAAAAAATTCTAGTTACGAGGAACAGCGGAGTGTCTTTTCTCTTTTTTCAGGAAGAGAAGACGCACTCCGCTTTGCTCCGTGCGTAGCCTTAAAAGTCCTTCATAAGCCGAATTCTGTTCCCTTCAGCGCTTTGACGCGTTTTCGGGGCGTGATCATCTCTCTCCGCCTTCCATTACTGGGGGCGTGAAGCGGTGAACGGTATTGGCCGGTAAGAACGCCGGATATCCCAATATTTGGATGTTCACCTTGCGGCAGGCAGGGTTTGCCGGATGCCTGACGTTGCCGTCAGGTCTCGTCTGAAGCCCGAGAACTCTTTTTAGGAGTTTTTGGACACCGGACGACTTTTCACCTTTGGCCGATGTTTCAAACGCGATAATCACCCGAAGGTGGTAAACGCGATTTGGCATCAGTGTAAGTAGTCTCTGTGGCACTTTCCCTTGCCGGACATTAGGCAGGTGCTTTTTCTGGCCGGCCGGCGGGCGTTACCCGTTGCCCTGTTCTTAAGCAGTTCGGACTTTCCTCCCCATGTCTTTTGAGACGCGGGGCGATCACTCAGGATTTTTAAGGCTCCATGAATGTACAATAAAAAACCTTTGTGTGTAAAGGTTTTTGAATTGTTCAAATTTTTTCATTTTTATCGCCTCTCCTTCAACTTCAAATATTCCCTCTTGAAAAATTCCGCGGTATCCAGACATTCTTTTGCTTTGGAATTGTCCGGTTCCATTTGCAATGCTTTGGAAAAAAGATTGATGGATCGGTCGAAATTTCGATCATTGAGATAGCATACTCCCAAATCGCACAGAATGAGACAATCGTTTGGCGCGAGGTGAAGTGAACGCTCGAGCAGAATAATGCCTTTTTTTCTCTGTCCTCCATGAAAAATTGACCATCCGAGACATCGGAGGATTTCTGGGTGATTTCGTTGAATATCGTCTGCTTTTTCCAAGTGAGATATCGATTTTTTCCACTGCGCCAAGGACGAATAGACGAATCCGAGAAGATAATTGGCATTCGCGCTCATCGGATTCATGACGAGCGCTTGGAGCAGAGCTTTTTCTGCTTTTTCGTATTCTTTCAAAGAAAGATAGTTGTCGCCGATTTCTTCAAAGGCCTCGAGACATTTCAGGTCATCGCCCAGTATTTTTTCACAAATTTGAATGGCTTCGCGATGGTTGCCCTTCAGCTTCTCCTGATCGGCTTTGAGAATAAGATCTTGGTGCCGGGTTTCCATGTTTTGGTGTTTGTTTTGTGGTATCTCATAATTATAGCTGAAGATTTATGACAAATCAAGCCCGCGCAAGTAGCTTCGGAGAGTATGTCCGAGGTCTTTTCTTTCGAGAGCAAAGTCGATGGTCGCTTTGAGAAATCCAAATTTCGATCCCGTATCATATCGGACACCTTCCACTTCATACCCATAAATGTTTTGTTGTTTGAGAAGTTCCTGAAGAGCCTGAATGAGTCTGATTTCCCCGTCTTTTCCCGGTTTTATTTTTTCAAGTATCGGAATAATTTCAGGAGTGAGCACGTATTTCCCGATAATGGCGAGATTGGACGGAGCATTTTCTGGCTGTGGTTTTTCTACAAGATTTTTTATTGTCGTGAGTTTTCCGTTTTTTTCCAAAATATCCACCATCCCGTATTGTTCGGAATTTTTTTTGTCGATTTTTTCAAGCGCCATCACACTTCCTTTTTTCTTTTCAAATATTTCAATAAGTTGTTTGAGCGCCGGTTTTTTTCCGCGTATGAGATCATCGCCAAAGAGCACGGCAAACGGTTCGTTTCCAATGATTTCTTTGGCGCACAGAATCGCGTGGCCGTCGCCAAGCGGTAAAGGCTGTCTCACGTATATGAATTTCGCCATATCCGAAATATGTCTGACTTCTTTGAGGAGTCCGGTTTTTCCTTTTTCAACGAGATTGTGTTCCAGTTCAAAGGAATGGTCAAAATGATCCTCGATGGCGCGTTTTCCTCGACCGGTTACGATGATAATTTCTTCGATTCCGGAA
Organism: Candidatus Peregrinibacteria bacterium; assembly: GCA_016235915.1. Taxonomy (GTDB): domain Bacteria; phylum Patescibacteriota; class Gracilibacteria; order UBA1369; family JACRIC01; genus JACRIC01. The sequence goes on along the minus strand of JACRIC010000102.1, from coordinate 4,759 downwards.
GCGACCGCTTCTTCAACGAGATATTGAATGACGGGTTTGTCCACGATCGGGAGCATTTCTTTGGGCTGGGCTTTGGTGACCGGCAAAAATCGTGTGCCAAAACCGGCGGCGGGAAATACGGCTTTTCTGATGCGAGATTTTGTGGAGGTGGCGCGCATTTTTTATTGAGAAATATATTAAAAAAATGTCATTTTGAATCGATTTCCAGCTGTCACGTTTGGATTTTGATAGTTTGTCCATTTCGTGATTGTGTCCGTGGAATTCGTATGATGAGAATGCCTTTTTTGAAATTGGCGCGAATTTTTTTCGTATCAACATCTTGTGGTAGAATGATGGTTCGGGAAAAATTTCCCCAGAAACATTCCTGCGTGAGAAAGTTTTCCGGATGCGTATTTTCGGGTTGGGAACGTTTGCCGCGAATGGTTATGGTATCAGCGTTTACGGTAATATCGATGTCGGTGGCAGTCACTCCGGCGATTGGCGCCGTGATGATCAAAGAGTCGTGTGTTTGGCACACATCTACGGATAATTGTCCTTCATTTTCAGGAAGAGATTCTGGGTCGGTTATTTCCAGTGACCGTTGTAAAAATTGTGCGGTGGCGGCTTCCGCTTCCGTGCGAGTTTTTGCCTTTTTGAGTGGGCCGATGCCGATTTTGGTGGGCATGTATGGGTTATTATGTTTTTTAGGTCATCCTACGCACTGCGCTTCGCTCCGTGCGTCTTTTCAAAAAATTCCAGAAATTCTTTCCGTGACAGCGTTTCTTTTTTAAGGAGAGATTGTGTGATTTCGCGAAGTTTTTCCAGATTTTTTTTCAAAATATCTTCGGTTCGTCCGTATGCGGTTGAAATGATGGTTTTTATTTCTTGATCGATTTTCGCGGCCATTTCTTCCGAATAATTTTTTGAATGCATGAAGTCGCGTCCGAGGAAAATTTCATGACTTCGTTCTCCGTAAATAATTGGACCGAGTGTGCTCATTCCATATTCCGTCACCATTTTTCTTGCTATTTTTGATGCTCTTTCAAGATCATTTGAAGCGCCGGTCGTCACCTCTCCAAAGATAAGTTTTTCCGCGATGTGTCCTCCGAGCAGAGAGCAGAGTTCATCTTCGAATTTGCTTTTGGAATAGAGGTGTTTGTCTTCTTCCGGTATCGTCCACGTGGCGCCGAGCGCCATGCCTCTCGATACGATAGAAATTTTATGGACGGGATCGCAGTTCGGAAGTTTATGTGCCACGAGCGCATGTCCCACCTCGTGAAATGCCGTGATTTCTTTTTCTTTTTTGGAAAGCACTCGCGATTTTCGTTCCGGTCCCATCATCACTTTTTCAATGGATTGTTCAATGTTTTCATGGGTAACGGTTTTTTGATTTTTTTTGGCCGTGAGAATAGTGGCTTCGTTGAGCAGATTTTCTAAATCGGCTCCAGAGAATCCGGGAGTTTGACGGCCGATGTTGGTAAGATCGACATTTTTATCGAGCGGTTTTCCTCGAGTATGGACTTTGAGAATTTCCGTGCGCTCGGCAATATCCGGAATATCCACAACAATTCTTCGATCAAAGCGCCCCGGTCGGAGCAATGCTGGATCGAGAACGTCCGGTCGGTTGGTTGCCGCCATGACGATGATATTTGTATCTTTTTCAAAACCGTCCATTTCCGTAAGGATTTGATTGAGCGTTTGTTCGCGTTCGTCGTGTCCTCCTCCGAGCCCTGCGCCGCGTTGGCGACCCACCGCATCTATTTCATCAATAAAGACGATACATGGAGCATTGCGTTTGGCTTTTTTGAAGAGATCACGGACCCGGCTTGCCCCAACTCCTACAAACATTTCCACGAATTCCGAGCCGGATATATTAAAGAAGGGGACATCGGCTTCTCCCGCCACCGCTCGCGCGAGGAGGGTTTTTCCGCATCCGGGAGGCCCTATGAGCAGGACGCCTTTTGGGATTTTTGCGCCGATGGACGTGTATTTCAATGGATTTTTTAGGAAATCAACGATTTCAATGAGTTCTTCTTTCGCTTCTTTGGCGCCGGCAACATCAGCGAATGTATTTTTTTTGCTGTCTTTTTCTTGTAGTCGCGCTCCGCTTTTTCCGAAAGACAGCGCCTGATTATTGGAATTTTGCGCTTGTCGAAAAAGAAAAATGAAAAATCCGACGATGAGCAGAACGGGAATGAGGTTTGCGAGAATGTTTATCCACATACTGCTTCCTTCCGTGTCCGTGATCTCGATCTCGAGCTTGTCTCTTTTTTCTTGAGGAATCGAAGAGAGAATATCGGTTATGGTATCGTCCGATTCTTTTATGGCGAATTTTTTTTCGCCTTTTTCCAGAGTAAAGAAAATTTTATTTCCTTTCACTTCCACCGACTTTATTTGTTCGTTTTTTACGGCGTCTTGAAAAGTGGTGAGATTAACTTTTTCCGCCGGCGCTTCTTGCGTGCCAAAGAAAATGTACAATGCGGTGAGAACGATGGCCGCGATTCCGAGATAGAAAAGGTTCGATGGTTTTTTTTCAGTCATTTTTTTATGTGCCATATTTTCGGAAATTATTTAAAGAAAGAGCATAAAGCAGTGTAGAGGTTTGTGCTTGAAAATTCAAGTTTGTATGATTTTTATAATATTGCGAGGCGAGCGTGGCGTGGAATTTTTTTGAGGTTTTTTTTGAAAAATTCGATGTGATCGGAGTGTATGAGTGCCGTGACACCGCCAAAGGTTTTCATTTTTCCGGTTTTTGCGTTTTTGAGAAGCTCTATGACTTGATCCATTGCTGTTTTTGAAAGAGATTGCGTGGACCCGTGGATCATCGTGTGGATTTTTTTAAGGATTTCTCCTTGGAGGAAAGCAGGAAGGATGTGGAAGGCGGAAGTTGTTATTGTGATGGACAGAGATTTCTGATGAGAAGCACGCGCAATGAGATTGCTTCGTCGCTCGTTGTACTTGCTCCTTGCAATGACAGTATCCGCGAGGGTTTCCATGAAATTTTTTAATTCTTGAAAATAGGTCCAATTTCTGATGAAAACATCGTCAAAGGCGGGATTGAGTTTGCGAAGGAGCGGGACGATTTCCAGTCTCGCAAAATTTCGAATAAATTTTTTGTTCATATTGGTGGAATCTTCCCGATATTCAAGAGTGTTTTTTTCGAGAAAATCGAGGATGCGGTTTTTTGGAATGGTGAGCAAAGGGCGCAGAATATCTCTGTTTCGGATGTTCATTCCTGAAATTCCATTTATTCCACAGCCGCGTGCAAAATTGAGCAGTACGGTTTCAATATTGTCGTCGAGATGATGCGCAGTGACGATCCATGTTGCTTTATGCTTTTTTTTCAATTCGCGAAAAAAGGCGTAACGATACTCTCGTCCACATTCTTCGAGATTTTTTTTGTGTTTTTTTGCAATGCGCTTGATGTCGAGTGTTTGTATTTCAAAAGGAATGTTGAGTTTTTTGCAGAATTTTTGAGCGAAAACAGCATCTTTCATGCTTTCTTTTCCGCGAAGTTTATGATTGAGATGTGCCGCAATGAGGTGAATGCCGAGATGTTTTTGCAGTTTTTCCAAAGCGAAGAGAAGAAATACGGAATCAGGTCCTCCTGAAAAACCGACAATGAGAGTTTGTCCTTTTTGAATGAATGGAGAGAGGTTTTTTTCGAGTTCGGATATCATCGTATGGAGGTTATATACGAATCATGGCTATCACGTCAACATCCGGTGCGGCTTTGTTGAGCGTTTTTGCGCGGCATTTTTCGCACTGGTGAATGATGATAAATCCCTTTTTCCCGCTATGATCGAGGCTGATCGGACACATGAGTCCGTGGCACGGGTTCTTTCGGTCACCGGGGACTTCCTTGTCAACATGAAGCGAAAAAAGACAATGAGGACAGTGGTTTCGACAGCTTGAGGGGTGTTTTTTCACCGGCAAGTTACAATTTTTGCAGATGAAGGCTTCGTTTTTGTGGATCATATTTTCTTGCTTGACATTTTCATTGATTGCAGTAGAATTGCTTTCCTTAAACATATTACCATACCCATTTTTCTATGGAAGACACTCTGTTACAAGAAGGCTCCTTATCTGATATGGATGTGGAAAACGTTGGTTTTTTTGGATTTTTTCAGCTTTTTATTGTGCTCGCGCTTTTTTTTGTCATGGGGAATGCGGCATATTTTACTGTTCTGAAGATCGGTGAACAACGAAATGTTGAGGTTTTGAATACCAAAATTTCCGAAACGGAGCAGAAAATTTCCAAAATGCAGTATTCGGAAAGCGTCTATTTGGCGGGCAAAGCCTCCGTTCTTGTGGATGAACAATCTGTTTCATGGCACAAAGTGATTTCTGATATGCATCTTCTTACTCCTGATAATGTTTCCTACCTGTCTTATGCCGGCACGGATCTCGGGAATTTGACGGTTTCCGCTGTGACCGATTCGTATGATCATGCCGCGAATTTTATTACAACCTTCTCGAGCAGTGATTCTTTTGAAAATGTTTTTGTTCCCGTGCTTTCGACAGGATTGGCGGAAGACGGAAGCGCGGTGGTTACTTTTCATATGTTTCTCGATTACAGAGAACCCGTGACCACCAAGGTATCTCGTAAATAATTTTTCTATGCCTCGCAAAAAAGTTCGCACATTTGGTTTCTTTCTTCTTGCTGTGGCCATTGCCGGATGGATTTTTTATGTCAAACCCGTGAAAATGCGAATTGTTGAACTTCGGAAATCGGAGCAGAAAAAGACCGAGTAGGTGGCGACTCTTGAAAGTCGACTTG
>JACRIC010000099.1 GCA_016235915.1 Candidatus Peregrinibacteria bacterium | reverse complement strand
CGCTTAAACGAATAAAAGAAATTTCACGGCCGGATTTTCGCACCTTGATCTCGTCGCCGTAATGCAAAGGAAACATCTCCTGTCCGTCCAGAGTCAGACCGAGATCCACTTTTTCCTCACGACGCTTCGTTTCAATAATGATTTTTATTTGACGGTCGTTTGGAATGATAATGGCGCGGTTCGCAAGCTCGGCAGGACAAATCGGTGTCAAAATAATTCCCTCAATGTCGTGATGGACAATCGGCCCTCCCGCGGAAAGCGCGTGACCCGTGGAACCCGTCGGCGTGGAAATAATCAGTCCGTCAGCGCGAAAATGAGCCACTTTTCTTTGATTTATTTCAGTGCGAAGGTCAATGAGCCGCGCAAACGCACCTTGATTGATAACCGCTTCGTTTAACGCCAGAAAAGTTTTGATCTTTTTTCCTTTGCGATAGACCGTGACTCGCAAAATAAATCTTTTTTCAATATGGAAACGCTTTTCTACAAAAATCCTTTTGAGCGCTTTTTCAATATCCGCCGGAGGAATTTCACTTAAAAATCCGACCCGCCCGAGATTAATTCCAAAAATCAATACCGGATGATACCCCACGCACCTCGCTGTTTTCAGAAGAGTTCCATCCCCTCCAAGCACTACGACCATATCGCTTTTTTCTAAAATTTCGTTCCGACGGTATCCTTTTTTTTTGTTAAAAATTTTTGCGGAATGTTCGTCAAACATCACTTCCCGCTCATATTTCAAGAGCGCCTTCACTGTTTTTTCTACAATATCCTTGTTTGCTAGGACATTCGACTTGGTGATAATTCCGATGTGTTTGAGCTCTTTATTTGCCATATCTTGTGAAGGAACCTCTGAAAAATGTACCAACGACTGCAATTTTACCATTTTAGCTACCAGACATGAGCGTAGCGAATGTCTTCCTCCTCTTTTTTTAAAGAAGAAGACGCACTCCGCTTCGCTCCGTGCGTGCTGATACGGCTTCGTCGTCGTTTCTTGTCTCGCTCAAAATGGATAAAATTTCGTTACGATGTTACATTTTTAAGAGGTTCCTGAGGAAAAACCGATTTTCATTGTAGCAGAATTTTATGTAAAATGAAATTCAGAAAGACTTGGTCGCAAGCGCAATGACATTTTATGAAACACATTCTCATTATCGATCCGGCGGATTTCTTGGGGGGAGCGGAGCTTTTTACTTTGGATTTTCTTGCCAAAGCTGATCATACTCAATTCAGTTTTACTCTTGCCACGGGAAAAAATGATGCCTACCTTCAGAAAGCGAAAAAAAGAAAAGCGCGCGTCGTTTCCCTTTCCATTCCCCGGCTGAAATCTTTTACTTTTTCCTCGCTCAAACACTTATACAAAAGTGTTCAGGCCTTGCGTCTCTTGATCGACACGGAAAATATCGATCTCCTGCAAACCAATTCCATTCGCGCTCATATTGTCGGGTCGCTAGCCGTCATTCGCAAAAAAAAACCGATTATCTGGATGCTTCATGATTGCACGTTTCCGCGATTTTTTTTAAAACTCCTGATACGAATTCCTATGAAAATCGTAGTGGGAACGGAATTTGTGCGCGGTTTTTATAAAAAAATGTTGCCGCGGCGCTTTCATGAAAAATTTATTGTTATTCCCAATGGCGTGGATATCGATTTTTTTCAAAATATTCCCGTAACGCGCAGTCTGCACAAAGAACTGAATCTCGGTGAAGGCGTGAGATTTGTTGGAATGGTGGGGCGGATTGATTGGTGGAAAGGGCAGGATCATTTCATTCGCGCGGCTGGAAAAGTGACGGCGAAATTGCCGAAAACGCGATTTCTTATTATTGGAAATTCTAGCGCGCATGACTTGAAAACCGTGGAATTTGAGAAAAAAATACGAGAATTGGTACATGACCTCAATCTCGAACGGGAAGTCTTCTTTCTTGGCTTTAGAACTGAAGTCCCGCCACTTATTCGTCAACTTTCTGTTTTGGTGCATGCGTCGACTGAACCTGAACCTTTTGGGCGAGTGATTCGCGAAGCGATGGCGACGGGCATTCCGGTGATTGCCAGTCCTTTTGGCGGACCGACTGAAATCATTGAAGATGGTCGGAATGGATTTTTGGTTGATCCGAACGATCACGAACTTCTGGCACGGTCGATTTGTCGGATTTTGGAACATTCGGAACTGGCTGAAAAATTTCGGGAAAATGGGATCCGGACTGTGCAAAAATACTTTGACCTTGCGAAAGTGGCGAGGAGGATTGAAAAATTGTATGAGGAGAGGTAGAATGTCATTCCTGACAGATTCGCGTAGCGAAATCTGATCAGGAATCTCTGCCAATCACTCCACATATGCATGATTATTTCGTCTACATCATTTCAAACATTATTCGAAGCACGTTGTGTATCGGTGTCACGAATAATCTCGAACGTCGAATGTATGAACACAAAAAAGGAATATTTGAGGGTTTTTCGAAAAAATATAATCTTCGCTATCTCATGTATTTTGAGGAATTTAGTGATATTTATGAAGCTATTGTTCGAGAAAAACAGCTCAAAAAATGGAAGCGTGCATGGAAAAATAAACTGATTGAGAATTTTAATCCGAAGTGGGAAGATTTGAGTGAAAAATGGCTTTAGATGGAGTGAAAAGATTCCCGCTTTCGCGGGAATGACAGAGAAAAGATTGTTTCGCTTCGCAATTATGCGCAAACGTACTCGAAATATCGTCATTCTCATTGGAGCCATCGCGGTAATTGGTGGCGGAACTCTTTATTTCGCCAGCGGAAATTCTGGATCTGTGGCCAATCGCTATGAAACCGCCGAAGTCATGCGCGGAAACCTTGCCCAAACCGTGACGGCCACAGGTTCGGTAAAAGGAACGGCGGAAATTTCCTTAAGTTTTCCTATTTCCGGAAAAATCGAGTCTCTGGCCGTTTCTGAAGGAGATAGGGTTTCGACGGGTCAGACGCTTGCGAAAATCGAGTCGTGGGATCTTGATTTGAAAGTGGAAATGGCAAAAAGCGCGTTGCTCATTGCGGAAGCGAATCTCGCTCTCAAATCCGCAGGAAATAGAAAAGAGTCCATTCGCGTTTCCGAAGCGGAAGTTTCCAAATCGAAAGCCTCTTTCGAAAGTGCCAAAAATGACCTTTCCTCCCTTCAAAACGAATATGAAATATTGAAAAAAAGTACAGCGGCTGACATTGCCAATGCTGAAATTTCCGTTCAAACCGCGACCGACAATCTTTCCAAAGCGAACAAAGATCTCGCGAATGTGCAAGAAGACAGTGAATCCAATGTGCAAGCGGCTTACGAGGATTCTGTCACGGAGATGAAGGGAAGTCTTGTGAAAATGAAAACCGCTTTTGCCACCATGGACGAGATTCTCGGCGTTGATGATGAGGATCAAAATGATGCCTTTGAATCTTATTTAAAAGCCAAATCTCTTCAACTTTTTCTTGATACGCAAAATTTATACAAAACCGCGCATACTGATTTTCTGGAACTTTCGCCGAAGGTAACGGCTCTCACTTCTTCTGATGATCACGATTCCATTTCTGCTCTGCTGGCGGATACGCTTGCTGGCCTAAAAACGGTCTATGACACGCTTCAATCTCTTCGCATTCTCCTCGATAACGCCATTACGGGAAGTTCTTTTTCCCAAACATCCCTTGATGCGTTCAAATCCGACATTGATACAGAACTTACCACCATCAATACCGAAATAACCTCTCTGGAAAGCGCTGAGCAGATACTTGAAACGGCAATTCTTACTTCCGGAAAAAATTCTGACACGTATGACAGCGCGGTTACTTCTGCGAAAAATGCACTCTCTACCGCCGAGCAGAATCTTTCACAAATACAATTATCTTCTGAATCGAAACTTGCGTCTGCGGAGAGTAAAATCACGACTGCGGAAAGCAATATTGGGATTGCCGAGGCCTCACTGAAACTTTCCGAAGCCAATTTGGCGCTTGCCAAGGCCGGACCGCGGGATGTGGATCTCGCTCCGCTTTCTGCCGAAGTTTCCCGCGCGACCGCCGACCTTCATTTGACCGAAAAAAATCGGTCTGATGCCGTGCTTTTGGCCTCTGCCAGCGGAGTTATTACCGATATTGTACCTGAAATTGGCGAGCAGGTGGCTCTCAATGCGCCGGTGGTGTCACTTCTCGTAGATAAGGAATTTATGGTGGAGGTGGATGTTTCAGAATCGGATATTGTGAAAGTGGATGTGGATGATCCTGTTGAAATTACGCTGGATGCTTATGGAGATGATATGGTTTTTCGCGGAAAGGTGCATGCCGTGGATCCGGGGCCGACGATTATTGCCGACGTGATTTATTACAAAGTGATGATTTTTTTTGATTCTGAAGAGCGTGTTGTGAAACAGGATATGACTGCGAATATCACCATTTTTACGGATACTCGCGATAATGTTTTGTATGTGTCGCAGAGGGCGGTGAAAACTCGAGAGGAAGGAAAATATGTTCAGATTCTTGTAAATGGTGAGGCTGTGGAAAAAGAAGTGAAGACTGGCCTTCGGGCGGATGATGGTTTTCTTGAGGTTATAAGCGGACTTTCCGATGGAGAGGATGTAGTGGTGTTTGATAGGACGGAGAAGACGGCGAAGTTTTAGACTGTCATTGCGAGCAAAGCGAAGCAATCTCATCGAATAGCTCCATGAAAGACTATTACGTTTACATCATGACCAATTCCCGCAATACCGTTCTTTATACAGGTGTAACAAATAATTTAGAAAAACGGGTATATGAGCATAAAAACAAATTTATCAAGGGATTCAGTAGTAAATATAACCTGAATAAGCTTGTGTTTTATGAGTCTGGAAATGATGCTATCGAGGCTATTGCTCGTGAAAAGCAAATAAAGGGTGGATCGAGAATAAAAAAAATAAAACTGATTGAAGGTATGAATTTTGAGTGGAAGGATTTAAGTGATGGATGGCTTTAGTCCACGCGCATTAAGATTGCTTCGTCGCCTTCGGCTCCTCGCAATGACAGTGTATGATGCAACTTTCTCACATTTTCAAAGATTACTCGAATGACGGAGTGGTGACGAAGGTGCTCCATGACGTGTCATTTATCATAGAATCTGGTGAATTTGTGTCAATTATGGGACCGTCGGGTTCTGGAAAATCGACTCTCATGCATATTATTGGTTTTCTTGACCGGCCAACTTCTGGCGATTATTTTTTTCAAGATGCAAATGTGGCTCAATTTTCTGATGACGCACTTGCTAATCTTCGTAATGAGCGTATCGGTTTTGTTTTTCAGGCCTTTCATCTTTTGCCAAATACCACGGTTTTTGAAAATGTCCTTTTACCGCTTATGTATTCAAGTCGTGACGAATCTGAACGTGGCAATTTGGTCAATGCGGCCATTGAATCGGTCGGGCTCTCGCACCGCAGAGATCATCTGTCACATCAACTTTCCGGTGGCGAAAAACAGAGAGTTGCCATCGCTCGCGCTCTTGTCAATGAACCTGATTTTATTCTCGCGGACGAGCCTACGGGGAATCTCGATAGTAAATCTGGCGCCTCTATCATGGCCATTCTCCAAAAACTCAATCACGAAGGAAAAACTATTCTGGTGGTGACGCATGAAAACCTGACCGCTCAACATGCAAAGCGAATTATTCGAATACGAGACGGAATGGTCGAGGCGGATGAGTTGGTGAATAATCATATTCGCGCAATGGAAAAATCGAGTGAATCCAGTTTTCAATTAAAGTAAGTATTAAAATTGGAACCTCTCAAAATCGTTGCAATGACACCATGAAATTTTCCACCGTCCTCCATACCGCACTTTCTGGAATTATGACGAATAAGCTCCGTTCGCTTCTCACGATTTCCGGCATCGTGATTGGAATAACGTCGGTTATTCTCATGCTTTCGATCGGGCAAAGCGCACAGGCTCTTATCATCAGCCAAGTGGCTTCTTTCGGCTCGGATTCACTTTTTGTCGAGCCGGGAAATGCCGAGGAAGGCGGGCCGCCGATTGGATCAGATTTCACTATTCTCAAGTACGATGCGGTTATGAAACTTCGTTCACTGCCTACGATCGACCGGATCGCGCCGCTGGTCTGGCTGGATGCCAGCGTTGTCTCTGGCAATAAAGATAAAAGGGTTCGAATCGTCGGAACAACACCCGATAATCAGGATATTGACAATGCCTATCCCATGTCGGGGAGATTTTTTGATGAAACTGAACTTCGCGGTCGCGCAAAAGTCGCGGTGCTCGGTCATAAAATGGTTGATCTCCTTTTTGACGGAGAAGATCCTGTTGGCCAACGGATAAAAATCAATCGCGTGAATTTCAAAATTATCGGCGTGATGGAAGAACAAGGGACAAAATTTTTTCAAAATCTTGATGAGCAGATTTATATTCCCGTAACCACAGCGCAGAAAGAGGTTTTTGGCGTTGATTATGTGCAATTTGCGTCGCTCCGAGCGGTGGGCGATCTCGATATTGCCCGTGAAGATGTACGGTATGCCCTACGCGACGCTTTAAATATCAATAATCCTGACAATGATCCGGCGAAAGACGGTTTTCGGATCGCCTCGCAAGTGGACGCGGTAGAGATTGTCGGGGTGGTGACGAACGCACTTACTTTGCTTCTTTCCTCAATTGCCGCGATTTCACTGGTTGTCGGCGGGATTGGCATTATGAATATTATGCTGGTGTCTGTGACAGAGCGAACACGCGAAATCGGTCTTCGGAAGGCCATTGGCGCGAAAAAAAAGGATATTACCATTCAATTTCTCTCTGAGGCGATACTCCTCACTATGACTGGCGGAGTGGTCGGGATTTTATTGGGACTGCTTTTGGCTTTTGCATTTGCGACTGTAGTCAAACATTTCGCATATTCCTTTGCTTTTGTTCTGCCGGTGACTGCCATGGTTTCAGGTTTTCTCGTTGCCCTTTTTGTTGGTTTGATTTTCGGCATTTATCCGGCGCGACGAGCGGCGGAACTCGATCCGATTGAGGCGCTCCGGTATGAGTAATTCGAGATTGCAATTTTTCAAAAGTTGCGTTACTTTGATACTGGGTTTCATGGATTTTCTGTCGAAGTTCCCTGTGAAACCTCTATTTTTTCCTTTCATATATGATTCCACGTCGTCTTCGCAAAGAAATTTCACTTCTTCCTTCTCATAAAAAATTTATTGGTTTGGGGAGTCTGATTCTTTTCGTGAGTGTATTTTTGCCGTGGTATCAGGAAAAAGATGATTATTTTGGAAATGAGACTTTTCTCGGCATTTCCGGTCCGATGTATTTGGCGGGACTGACGGTTTTGGCGATTTCTGCCACGATTCTTCTTTTGACGTTTTTTGAAATCCAACGGAAAAAACTGCCAAGACTGCCTTTCCATGAATGGGTATTTCATCTTCTTGCGGGATCTTTGTCTCTTTACCTCCTCATTCTCACCAATACGGTGTATCTCCACCCGAAATTCGGGGTCAATCTTGTTACGAAAAGCATTGGTTTTGGCGTGATAGTGGCGGTCACTGGCGCCGTCCTTCTTATTATCGGGGCGCTCCAAGAGAGAAAATCGAGCGATCCGGTGCTGTACGCGTTGCATTCTGATTCGCTCCATGATGAAAAAGATGATGCGGATGGGAAACTTGAGCCTTTAATTCATCTGCCGCGAAAAGCGCGCCCTGTCGAACCCCTGAAAAAAGAGCCGACCATTGAGGATAAAGAAAAAGAATATGAGAATTTGAGGATTGAGCTGTGAGGGAATAGCGCTACATACATTGGGCGATTCCGTGAAATCAATTTTTAAATTTTCAAAATAATTTTTTTATGCCGCTTCTTTCCACCGACACTGAATCTTCCGTTGTGTATTTTTGCAAGGATTGCCAAAAAATGGTGAACGCGAAAAAAGAACCGAGAAGATATGTGTATACTTGCGACATTTGCGGTACGAAAAATGTGGCTTTTGGGACAAAAAAAAGTATTCAGCATTTTTATCATCTTGAAGATACGGTGACTCCTGCTGTTGCAGAGGGGGAAAAAGTGAAGGTGGAAGGTTTGTAGTCACGAAAATTTCTTTCATAAATTTTTTAGAAAAATTTAATGTGTTTGGTGTAGGATGGGCGCAGTATTCGAGAAAATATAACAAAATACAATTCCGCAAAGCCATTTTCTGCAATTTTCAAAAATTCTCTTGACGGTGAGTCCACGCTCACCTATACTGAATTCACTTACATCTTTTAACCACCATTGCTATGCCTCCTCAACATCCAAAAGAAAATGCCAAAATAGAAACTTCGAAAACAGAAAAATTTAAAGCCGTAGAGCTCGCGCTCTCTCAAATCGAGAAAAATTTCGGCAAGGGCGCGATCATGCGCATGGGAGAGAATACGAAAGTCGCGGTTGAAACGTTTCCATCAGGTTCGATTTCTCTTGATGTAGCGCTTGGAGGAGGAGTTCCTCAT
>JACRIC010000098.1 GCA_016235915.1 Candidatus Peregrinibacteria bacterium | reverse complement strand
CTGAATTACTTCTGAAACAAGAGCAGTTCCGGGATCAGAAATTCCGGGCGTTCCGGCATCCGAACACAGGGCGATATCCACACCGGATTTCAGAATTTGAAGAATTATCTCGGATTTCGCTTCTCCCGAATACGAATGATAGGAAATGAGATCTTTGCCGCGGATTTCATAATGATCGAGCAGTATTTTGGTATGTCGAGTGTCTTCACACGCGATCACTTTGACTTCTTTCAAAATCCGCAGCGCGCGCAGCGTGATGTCTTCGAGATTTCCAATGGGAGTGGCAATGAGGTAGAGAATTCCGGATGACATATGCCATAATGTAAAAGGTAAAATGTAAAATGTAAAAAAAAATTCTAATTTTTAAATTTTAAACATTAGAATTTGAGATTTATTTTTACATTTTACATTTAAAATTTTACATTTTCCATTGCCCCGCTCACTCGTCCTCGGCAACGGCCACATGCTCGCGACTTTTGATGAGTATCTCCAGCTCAGGGATTTGTACTATCCCTATGTGGGAATGGAAGATCATACCACATTTCGTCATTTTCATCGCGTGGGATTTTGGACAGAAGGAAGGTTTTCTTGGCTGAATGATGGGAGTTGGGAAATACACATCCAATATGCGGAAGATACGCTTGTGGGAAATTCCTCAGCAGAAAATAAAAATCTCGGCATAAAAGTGCATTTTGAAGATCTCGTCTATACCACTTCTGATATTTTCATGCGGAAAATGACGATCCAGAATACGACGGATCGCCAGCGCGATATTCGCGTATTCTTTTCGCATGATATTCATTTGTACGGCGACAAGATGCAGGACACAGCGCAATATGAACCAGCGCTGAACGCAGTGCTTCATTACCGAAAGCACCGATATTTTCTCATCAGCGGAAGATGGGAAAATGGCAGCGGACTTGATCAGTATACCGTTGGGAAAAGTGAATATATGGGAAAAGAAGGAACATTTCGCGATGCAGAAGATGGCGAACTCCAGGGAAATGCTATTGAACAAGGTTCGGTTGATTCGACCATTCGATTTTCTGAATCTTTTGCTCCCGGAGAAGAAAAAATTCTCTATCAGTGGATTCTTGCGGGAAAAAAATATGAGGAACTCTGTCGTTCACTCGATCGAATTTTGGAACTTTCTCCAAATAATATTATCGAACACACGAGAGATTTTTGGAAAAAATGGGTTGAAAAAAAAGTTCTGGAACTCGAGAGTGTTCAGCCCGAAATTCAGAGTTTTTTAAAACGAAGCCTGCTCATTATCAGAACACAAACAGATAAAGACGGCGCGATCATTGCCGCCAACGATTCCGATATCATGAAATTTAACAAAGATACGTATACCTACATGTGGCCTCGAGATGGAGCCCTTGTTTCTATGGCGCTCAGCGAAACCGGATATGAATCGATGGTGCAAGATTTTCTCTTTTTTTGTGAACGGATCATCACAAAAGATGGGTACGTTTTGCACAAATATAATCCCGATGGATCAGTCGGTTCCTCTTGGCATGCAAAAATTAAAGACGGGATTATCCAGCTTCCCATTCAGGAAGATGAATCCGCTCTTATTCTCGTCGCAATGCAAAAATATCACGAATGTTTTCATAACATCGAAGTGATCCAGAAACTGTATGACACTGTCGTTTTAAAAATTGGGAATTGGATGACGAGATTCGTCGAAGGAAAAACCGGACTTCCTCTTCCTTCCTACGATCCATGGGAAGAACACAGGGCAATATCATCGTACACGGCGTCTTGTACTTTTGCCGGTCTTATGGCGGCTTCCTCTCTTTCGGAAGAAACGGGACATTTTGCCGATGCGAAAAGGTTTTTGGAGCACGCAGAGAAAATAAAAAATGCTATTTCTTCGCATCTCTATTCCGAGAAAGATCAAAGATTTTACAAAAGCGTCATGGTGCTGGATGGGAAAGTGATTGATGAGGATACTACTGTTGATGCCAGTCTTGCGTTTCTGTGGAAAATGGGAGTTTTTCCAGTGGATGACGTGCGAATCGAAAATACAATGAAAGCGATTGAACGGGAACT
>JACRIC010000100.1 GCA_016235915.1 Candidatus Peregrinibacteria bacterium | reverse complement strand
TTGTCATGAAAAAAACAGTAGCAATACAGCAAAAAAATAGTAGAATAAATCATAGATTTACGCCATATTTAAAATCCACCAATGGAAAAACCTCACGAAGGCAGAAAAAAACACAAGAAAAAAGCCTTCTTCGTCGGGTTGGTCGTCGGTCTTCTTATCGGAATTTTGCTCATGTTTTTGCGAAACTCGGTGGTAGTGTCGATGATGAATTAAAAAACCGCATAACAAAAAACCCCAAGTTTGAAAGAGCATGTTCAGCATCAGACAAGAGATTAAAGTGAGAATTGAAACATCACTGAATCAACTTCCTGTAAACGAAGTTACCTTCATGTACAATCTGTCTGTTACTTCTTTCTCAACACCAAGCCCGATGAGAACGAGTGAACAGTGACCATAAACTTTTGGGAAAATTTACAACCAAGCTTATTATTGCCCTTCAAAACTTGAGGCACGCTTAGCGATAAATAATGAAATTTATCACCATCCGCGCCCCAAGTTCCATGTATTTTCAAAGATCATCGTATCATAATACATGAAAAATAAAACAAAGTCAAGCGATTTTCGGTTCTTGTGCCAAAATATCTCGAATAACCTCTGGAATGGTATTGGCGACTTCACTCGCCAAATATCCATATGATTTTTTTTGCGCCAAAAAATCTCCAGACGTTCCAACCAGAAAAGCCGCGATTTGACACGCGAAAAATGGTTCAACTTTTTGAGCAATCAGCGAGGAAACGACACCCGCCAACACATCGCCCGTTCCTCCAGCCGTCATGCCGGGATTTCCTGTTTTATTTACGACAATTTTCCCTTCTCGCGAGGCGATAAAATCAGAATGTCCCTTTAAAAGAACCGTTACTCCCTGCGATCTCGCATATTCACACAGTATTTTTTCTCGCGAAGCAATATCGTCAGGCAATTTTTTATCAATCAGCTCCTGAAATTCTCCAGCATGAGGCGTTAAAACCGCTTGTTTGTCGTGAAGATACATATTTTTCACAACCGGCAAAGCATCCGCGTCAATCACCACGGGACAGGAAATTTTTTTCAGAAAAATGGAAATCCCCACGAGAACTTCCTCACGATCGGTCATTCCCGGCCCGATAACGACGCTGTCGCAGAGATCGATCAGCGAAAGCGCGAGAAAAACGGCTTCTTCATGAAAATAAT
Organism: Candidatus Peregrinibacteria bacterium; assembly: GCA_016235915.1. Classification (GTDB taxonomy): domain Bacteria; phylum Patescibacteriota; class Gracilibacteria; order UBA1369; family JACRIC01; genus JACRIC01. The sequence continues at coordinate 4,834 of JACRIC010000100.1, read as the reverse complement.
CGCCAGAATAAGAATGAACGATAAATTCAGGAAGATAACACCGACTCACATCAAAATTGCATTCCGGAACAAAAAGATGGACGAGATCAGCTCCTGTTCGGATCGCCCCAAGCGCGCTCAAAATCGGCGCCCCGAAAAAATCGCGACTTCCTCCTATAATAAGGACACAACCGTTTTGACCTTTATGAGAGGTTTTTTTTCTGCGAGGAAGAAGATCACGGATGGAATTTTTGGTAATGGTTTGAATCATGCGATAAATTGACGTTTTCTATTTTCTCACCTGCCCCTTTCCTCTCGCAATCCACTTATAGGTTGTAAGTCCCTCGAGCGCAAACGGCCCACGCGCATGCAGTTTTCCGGTAGCAATACCCACTTCCGCGCCCAGTCCAAATTCTCCTCCATCAGTAAACGCCGTTGAAATATTTTGATACACGCAAGCGCTGTCCACTTCTCGCAGAAATCGTTGAGCCAGAGCCGAATCTTCGGTAATAATCGCGTCGGTATGACGAGTGCTGTGCTCTGCAATATGCGAAAGCGCGTCATCAAAAGAACTTACCACTTTTACCGCCAGAATATAATCCAGAAATTCCGTATCAAAATCTTTTGCTTTTGCCTCGCGTAATTTTTCACAGTCATATTTCCCATCAAGAATCACCATCGTCCGTTTACAAGCCCGTATTTCGACATGAAATTTCTGCATCTGTTTAGCCATCAGCGGAAAAAACTGTTCCGCAACAGCCTTATGAACCAGCAGAGTATCCAGCGCATTGCACACAGAAACCCGCCTTGTCTTGGAATTCACGGCGCAATCGAGAGCTTTTTTCATATCCGCGAATTCATCAATATACAGGTGCACCACAGCATCACCAGCTCCAAGAACCGGCATCAGCGCATTTTTGACAACAAAATCTACCAGAGACTGACTTCCGCGAGGAATCATAAGATCAATAAACTCCGAAAGTTTTAAAAATTCCGAAACCGCAGACCGATCCGAAGTATCCAGAAATTGCACCGCATCCTCAGAAACCACCGTTTCAGAAAGAGCGTCACGAATCAGTCGCATAAGCGCTCGATTTGTCAAAAGAGCATCCGAACCGCCCTTGATGAAAGCCGCATTTCCGCTTTTGAGGCAAAGCGCCACGAGATCCACCGTCACATTCGGCCGTGACTCGATAATAGCGCCAATAACACCAAGAGGAACCCGTACGCGCTGAAGCTGAATCTTATTTGGAAGAACGCGATCTTCGAGAATCACTCCAACCGGATCTGGCAAATTAGCCACATTTCGCACCGCCTTGGCGATATCGCGCACCCTTTTTTCATCCAGTTTCAGCCGATCAAGCATGGCCCCAAGCCCTTTTTTTTCACCTCGAGCGATATCTTCGCGATTCGCCTCAAGAATCGCATCCATATCATACAAAATCCGATCGGCTATGGTGCGAAGCGCTTGATTTTTTTCTTTGGTTGAAAGGAGTGCCAGCCGGGTCGAAGCCATTTTTGCCGATTGCGCCTGATTTCGCATATTCATATTTTTTCAGATTGAAATTTCATGCAAAAAACGATAAAACCAACTGAATGACAAAAAGTTTGGTCATTTTTTAAAAACTTTTCTTCCCGGGAAATGCGCCTTTTCTCCAAGTTCTTCTTCAATCCTCAGCAACCGATTATACTTCGCAATTCGGTCGGTGCGTGAAAGCGACCCAGTTTTAATCTGTCCAGTGGAAAGTCCCACTGCCAGATCCGCGATGGTCGTATCTTCTGTTTCGCCGCTTCGATGCGAAATCACCGAGGTATATCCCGCCGAATGAGCCATTTCGATGGCGGAAATCGTCTCGGTCAACGTCCCGATTTGATTCACTTTAATGAGAATCGAATTCGCCGCCCCCATTTCTACAGCTTTTTTCAACCGCTTCGTATTTGTCACCAGAAAATCATCGCCTACGAGCTGAATTTTTTTTCCCAAAGCCGCGGTCAGTTTTGACCATCCATCCCAATCATCCTCCGCCAACCCATCTTCAATCGAAATAATCGGATATTTTGAAACCCAATCACTCCAAAAAGCGATCATTTCATCGGTGGTCAGTGCGGCGCCCGAAGATTTTTTGAAAATATATTTCCCAGAATCCGCATCGTAAAATTCTGATACCGCGGGATCGAGCGCAATAAGCACATCTTTCTCTGCCTGAAAACCCGCTTTGGAAATTGCCAAAAGCACGGTCTCGATCGCCTCTTCATTCGATGAAAGATTCGGCGCAAAACCGCCTTCATCGCCGACATTCGTGGAAAATCCTGTATCGCTCAGCACTTTTTTCAACGTATGGAAAATTTCCGATCCCATCCGAAGCGCCTCACGAAAACTTGGCGCGCCAATCGGCACAATCATAAATTCCTGAAAATCAATTTTATTATCCGCATGAGCGCCGCCATTCAAAATATTCATCATGGGAACCGGAAGGATTTTTGCCGCAGGATTGAGATACGCATACAGTCCGACACCGTGTTCATGAGCCGCAAGATGAGCCACAGCTAGAGAAACACCGAGAAGAGCATTTGCTCCGAGGCGCGACTTATTTTCCGTGCCGTCGAGATCGATCAGCTTTTTATCAAGGTCATTTTGATCAAAAATATCGGCTCCGCGCAGAGCCGGCGCAATAATGGCATTCACATTGGAAACCGCTTTCAAAACGCCTTTTCCAAAATATCGTTGAAGGTCGCCATCGCGAAGTTCCAAAGCCTCATGAATACCAGTCGAAGTCCCGCTCGGCACCATGGCCGACGCCTGATTTTTCTCAGAAAAAGCCGTCACTTCTATCGTCGGATTCCCGCGAGAATCCAGCACTTCGCGGGCATGGAGATTTTTGAGCATGAAAATGTGGCAAAAGATAATTTTCAGCCCGAACTATAGCATGAATTTTAGATTTTTGCCTTCTTTTTCCACTTACGCTACAATAATCGCCGCAATGTCATCCTGAGCCCCAAGAGCAAAGGATCTCACTGCGAAATACACATACCGTTTAATAAAATACTATGGACATTATCTGGCACGGACACGCCTGTTTTAGCCTCAAAACAAAAGACACCACCATTATAACCGATCCGTATGGAGGCATCGGCTTGAAACTGCCGAATCTGACAGCAGATGTTGTCACGGTGAGTCATGCGCATGAAGATCACTCAAATATCAAAGCAATAAGCGGAAATCCAAAGATTTTCGATTGGCCGGGAGAATATGAAGTGGCGGGCATTCCCATTTCAGGAATTGAGGCGTTTCATTATGCGGAAAGCGAAGGGCCGGAGGCGGAGCAACGCGGGAAAATCATTATTTTTACCATTGAAATCGAAGGAATAAAGGTATGCCATCTGGGAGATCTCGGACATAAACTGACGAGTGAGCTGATCGAAGCAATCGGGACAGTGGACGTGCTCCTGATTCCGGTCGGCGGAACGTACTCTCTTGACCACAAGAAAGCCCATCAGGTTATTGAACAAATTGATCCGCGGATTGTGATTCCGATGCATTATAAAATAGAAGGGTTGAATTTGGACATCGCGCCGGTCGAGCTGTTTTTAAAGGAAGTTGGAAAATTGAATCTGGTGCCTATGGAAAAGTTGCGACTCAAAAAATCCGATCTGCCGCAGGAAAATACGGATTTTGTGGTGCTGACGCCTGTCATAGGGTAAAATAATTGGCGAAATCTATGCTCGCGTAGTTCAAAGGATAGAACGGAGGTTTCCTAAACCTTAAATCCAGGTTCGATTCCCGGCGCGAGCAGAGGTTCCCCAAGGGCTTGTTGCAAAATAACATGATAATTTTAAGTGTCGAGACGCCCGTCCTGCAAGGCGCGACGAGCGAGCATATCGGGAATATGTGAGCGAGGAGCAACACTGCAGGACGGGATGGATCGACATGTAAAATTGGTAGGTTATCTTGCAACAAGCCCTAAATACTATGAGAGAAAAACCCGATTCACTTGAATCCGAACAACTTGAACCAAATACTCACGAATTTTTTGTAAGGACGAATGCCCTCGTAGGACTTCAACGCCTCTGCAACCAATTCCCGACGCGTGAAACAAGAGAAATGAGAGCGATGTTTTCGCGAATACTTGAAGAAGAAAGGAAAAAAGGTCAGCGACTGGTTATTTCGCTCTGCGGTGCGCTTGGATCAGGACTCTACACAGAAGGAGGAGATATCGATATCGGTTTATGTTTGGGAGATATGACTCAAGGAGAGGTGGAAAAAATTTTAAAAGAAGGACTGCTCAAAAAATATCAGGAGATTCCCATCGATTTTTGGGGACATTCTATTCCATTCAGGCATTTAGAAATGACCGCAGAGATATTATCGTCGGAAACAACAGACTCGATGAGCCGCTATCACAGAAATATTCTGACACATTTTCTGTATGTGAACGGTCTGTCCGAAGTCAGAATGGGACAGGACATATCTCATATTGATAATGGTATTCGAGAGGCGATGGCAAACAACAGGATTTCACCAATGATATTCGATGTTTGTTTAATGAAATTGAAAGAAAGAACACCACTCTATTATGCATCTTTTACAAAATATCTTGAGAGAATAGCCAGCAATCCCGAATTTCAAAAGAAAGAACAGCGTGAACGACTCAAGATATTTCAAAGATTTGCAAATTTTTGTCAAATCATTTTTCGAAAAAAAATTTGACAGGTGAGTATTCGCTCACTTAGAATGTGAGCGTACATTCACCGAACTTACTTCCATGCTTACGAAAAAACAACAGAGGGTTCTGGATTTTATTGAAAAATATCAGATGAAAAACGGTTGTTCTCCGACTATCCGCGAAATGCGCGA
>JACRIC010000101.1 GCA_016235915.1 Candidatus Peregrinibacteria bacterium | reverse complement strand
TATTTTTTCTTTTCACGATCAAATATAAAAATCCCTTTTGCTTCGTACAAATTATATTTTTTTGAAGGTCTTATACTGTCGTCGAGGATATTTTGATCTTTCAATATTTTTTCACGAGATTTTTTTTCAAGATCAACGAGGTAGAGACTTGCCGGCTCTGTGCTTTTATCAATAACCAAAAGAGTCTTTTCATCATTCGAAAGACGAAGTATGGCTTGAGACATTGCCCGCTTCCAATACGCTATCACTTCTTCCTCGCCGCTGTTTTGGAGATATCGTGAAAGTCTCTGCTGACCAGCTCCGCGACTTTTCTCTAAAAAATATAAAATATCGCCATCGAAATTCCAAATAAGGTCTTCATATCGGGGTAAAACCACTTTCGGGCGTTTTCCAATTTCCATGCCCGTTGTCTCAACAATGACGGGGATAAATTCGGGCTCAAAAGAAGTAGCGTACGTTTCTCCGCGGCGTATCTCAATTTCTTTGCTTTGCGAAAAATATCCTTTTTTTGCAACCGTCACGGTATAGGCATGCGGCGGAAGGCTTATTTCACAGGTTTTCGTAAGACATTCTCTCTCCCCTCCTTTTGGAGAAATCGAAACCGAATAGGGAGGATCTGCCGAAATTTCCAGCATTCCTGTATTGACCATGAAAAACCAGATAACCGCGAGGATAGCGGCTCCAACTGCCGTGCCAAGAATAAGTAATTTTTTCGTATTTGGTTCGAGGGGCATGAAGTGTTAAAAGAATACATCTTGCATATGCTCGATATTTTTTACTGCTCCCTTTTTTCCAAGCTCTATGGCTACGATATCGAATCGCCATTCGCGAGAAGTATTGTGGCCTCGATTTTTTAAATATTCCGCCGCCGCTGAAAGAAGATGTTTTCGTTTCTCTCCGGTTACCGATTCTTCTCCGTATCCAAAATCCAGAGTGCGTCGCATTTTTACTTCCACAAACACCAACCATTCATCTTTTTCCACAATCAAATCTATTTCTTTGTGTCCAAATCGGAAATTTCGATCGAGAATCTCATATCCTTGACTGCGCAGAAAAGAAGTCGCGATATCCTCTCCAATTTTCCCTGTCAAATGTTTTTGAGTCATAAAAAAGCGTTTCGTATTGGCAAAATACTTTGTTTCATTGTATATTTTTCCTGACGGGTTTTAGAGGAACCTCTGCAAAACATCCTTTCGACTGCAATTTTACCATTTTGGCTACGACTTTGTCACTCCTCCTCGCTGTATCTTCATCTGATACACCTTCGTCGTCGTTCCTCGTCTCGCTCAAAATGGGTAAAATTTCGTTTCCGAAATTATGTTTTGCAGAGGTTCCTAAAGAGCCGGCCGATTTTTTACCATTTGCCAGCCTGTTCATAAACAATCCTTAATGTCCGATCGTCCAGCCAAAATTCCTCCGCACAGTCTTGAAGCCGAAAAATCAACTCTCGGCGCCCTTCTTATTGATAAGGATTCGGTTTTGAAAGTGGCGGATTTTCTCTTGCCGGAGGATTTTTATTTCAACAACAATGCGACAATTTATCAAACCATCCTCGATCTTTTTCATAAACATACGCCGGTGGATCTTCTTACCCTTGCCAATAGTTTAAAAGATACTAAAAAATTAAAAGAAGTCGGTGGGGAAACGTATTTGACGGAGCTTACTGAAATTGTTCCGACCGCCACGCATATCCTCCAATACGCCGCCATCGTCAAGCATAAATCTACGCTTCGCAGACTCCTCAAGGCAGGCGATACCATTACCGGCTTGGGCTACGATGAGTCGTCGGAAATCGAGGAACTTTTGGAAGATGCGGAAAAATCGCTTTTCAATGTTTCGCAGAGCTTTATTCGCGATCGGTTTGTGCATATTAAGGAAGTTTTAGCAGGAACCTATGAGAAAATTTCCGATCTCCACGATGCTGAGGGAAAAGAAAAGTACCGCGGCGTTCCAACCGGCTTTAAGGTGCTCGACAATATTCTTTCCGGTTTGCAAGTTTCGGATCTGGTCGTGCTGGCGGCGCGTCCTTCGATGGGAAAAACGTCGCTGGCGCTCAACATGGCGCAAAACATCGCAAAACTCGGAAAAAGCGTCGGCATTATTTCTCTGGAAATGTCAAAAGAACAGCTGGTGGAGCGTATGTTTTGCTCACTTCTCGGGGTCGATTCGTGGAAAATGCGAACAGGAAAACTCTCGGACGAAGATTTTGCGCGTATCGGGCCGATTATGGATGAGTTAAATTCCGCGCGAATTTATATCGATGATGCCGTAGGAAATTCCATCCCAGAGCTCCGAGCGCGGGCCAGGAGGCTTCAGATGGAACATGGCCTCGATCTTCTTATTGTGGATTATCTCCAGCTGATGAGCTTGGGCAAACCCCTCACTCAAGTGAATCGCGTTCAGGAAATTTCAGAAATCTCGCGATCCATGAAAGGTCTCGCTCGCGAGCTTCGCATTCCGGTTCTGGCGCTTTCTCAGCTTTCCCGCGCCGTAGAAAATCGTCCGAGCAAAATTCCACAGTTATCAGACCTTCGGGAATCCGGCGCCATCGAGCAAGATGCGGATGTGGTCATGATGATGTATCGCGAAGACTATTATGAGGAGGATACTGAACGTCAGGGGGTTACCGATATTTTTATTCGCAAGCATCGAAATGGGCCAACTGGTCGCGTGGAGTTGCGATTTCGAAAAGAACAGATGCGTTTTTACGATCTGGAAAAGACGCGGGAGTCTCGCGGGGTGCAAGAGTCGAGAGAACCGGCTCAGGCTATGGATATTTTTTAATCTTTGAGTATTCCTATGTTTTGGGGCGACGATATTATTGCAAAATTTTTAACGGAATATGGAGAAGAGGCGAAAAAACGGCCTCTCGTTCTCCGCGACGAAAAGACGCTTTCTGGCCGACCTCACATCGGCTCTCTGCGTTCTTTTGTGATGCACGCGACGCTTTCTGATATTCTTACAAGCCGCGATATTCCCCACCATTATTTTTACGAAATTAATGATACCGATGCTTTTGACTCCGTGCCTCCGTATGTGCCGCAAGAATTTTCGGAGCATCTTGGAAAAAGATTATGCGACGTGCCTTCGCCTGATTCCAAAGCGGAAAATTATGCGATGTTTTTTGCTCAAGCATATCTCCATGCGCTCACGGCTTCGGGATATTTTTTTGAATCGTATCGGAATAGCGAGAAATATTCGGAGGGGGCGTATGACGAATACATTCGTTTGGCGCTTGAGAAACGTCAACAAATCCGTGTGATATATCAGGAAGTCAGCGGGTCAGAAAAACCTGAATCGTGGTATCCATGCCAGGTTATTTGTGATCAATGCGGAAAAATCGCCACAACGCGCCTGACCGGTTTTGATGGGAAAAAAGTGCAGTATGTTTGTGACGCGGATACAAAATATGTGAAAGGATGTGGTTTTTCTGGAAAAAAATCGCCTTTCCGCGGAAATGCGACGCTTCCTTGGAAAGTGGAGTGGGCGGCGAAGTTTTGCATGATGAAAGTGGATCTCGAAGGCGCGGGAAAAGATCACTATGCCGCTGGCGGGTCACGACTCGTGACGAATCGGATTTGTGAAGAAATATTCGGCCGAAAACATCCCTTTGATGTGCGTCACGAATTTATTTTGATTGGCGGAGCAAAAATGTCGTCTTCAGCTGGGACGGGCGCTACGGCATCTGAAGTGTTTGCGCTTCTTCCGCGTTACATTTTTCGCTTTATGATGATCCAAAAAGATGTGATGCAGACGATCAATTTTTCTCCCGAAGGCGATACTATACCGATTTTATTCGATCAATATGACGAAATTTGCCGCGATTATTTTTCAGAGGCGAATACGGAAATGAAAGATCACAAAAAACGGTTTTTAGAACTCACCCATGCGGACGTCACGCGGAAGCATGAGGATTTTCAACAATTGAATCGCTTTCTGCCGCGATTCATTCAAGTGGCATTTTTTGTGCAAATGCCTCATGTTGATATTTATAAAAAATTTGAGGAAATAAAGGGTGCTCCGCTCTGTGAGCTCGATCGGGCGGAGCTCGATCTGCGTATTGAATATGCGAAAAAGTGGCTTGAAGTCTGGAGTCCTGAGAAATATATCTTTAAAATTCATGAGAAAGTTCCGGAATCCGCTGATCTCCTTGATTCACACGATCGTGAGTTTTTAAAAATATTGGCAGAATTTTTAAAAAAACAACCCGATGCGACTGGCGAAATGATTCAAACCTTTATTTACGAGCGGAAAACGGCTCTGGGACTTGATTCAGCGAAAGTTTTTCGAGCAATATATCTTTCTCTTTTGGGAAAAGACAGCGGTCCAAAAGCAGGATGGCTTTTGGAAGCCTTGGACAATCAATTTCTTTTACAGCGATTTGAGGAAGTGAGTAAAATTTCATTCCATGGATAAAATAGCGGTTCTCGACTTCGGCGGGCAGTATGCTCATCTTATTGCGGACAGGATCCGGCGGCTCGGTGTGTATTCTGAAATACGACCGTCATGGATACCCGCGGAAAAGCTCGTTTCTTACCGCGGACTGATCCTTTCTGGCGGCCCTGCCAGTGTTTATGCGAAAAATGCTCCCAAATATGATAAGCGGATTTTTAGTCTTGGAATGCCTCTGCTCGGCATTTGCTATGGCCATCAGCTTATCATGCATGAGCTTGGAGGCCTTGTGGAAGGAGGGCATGGCGGCGAGTATGGTAAAGCGGAACTTCAAATTCTCAAAAAAGAAGGCATTTTCCGCGAATTTGATACGAGTAAAATAACCGTCTGGATGAGTCACGGAGATGTCGTGACCAGGCTCCCCGACGGCTTCGAAACTCTCGGGAAGACGCATGATTGTCCTATAGCGGCGTATGCGAACCCCGAGCGCAACATTTACGGTGTCCAATTTCATCCTGAAGTTACTCATACTCCAAAAGGGCAAGATATTTTGAGCAATTTTCTCGATATTTGCGGAACAAAGCGCTTATGGAATATGGATAAATATCTCGACTTCATTCTCCGAACTCTTCAAAAAGATGCCGAAGGGAAAAAAGTATTTATGCTCGTGAGCGGCGGAGTGGATTCGACGGTGGCATTCGCTCTGCTGAATACAGCGCTGGGACCGGAACGTGTGTATGGTCTGCTAATAGATACCGGCTTTCTCAGACTGAATGAAGCGATTCAGGTAGAAAAATCTTTGCGTTCTGCGGGTTTTTCCAATCTTCATGTTACCGATGCATCACAAGAATTTCTTCGATCACTCCTGCGGGTCTATCATCCAGAACGTAAAAGACAAATTATTGGAGCAAAATTTTTGGCGGTTCAGAAACGAGTCTGTTATCAGCTTGGCATGAATTCTCGTGAATGGTTGTTGGGACAGGGAACAATTTATCCGGACACGATAGAGTCGGCGACTGCAAGCCGAAACGCGGATAAAATTAAGACGCACCACAATAGAATTCCTCAGATTGAAGTGCTGATTGCGCAGGGAAAAGTTATTGAACCTTTAAAAAATTTGTATAAGGATGAAGTTCGGGAACTTGGGGAAAAGATTGGGCTTCCTGAAGAGCTGGTGTGGCGTCATCCGTTTCCGGGGCCGGGATTGGCTGTCCGATGCCTCTCCGCAAAATACGAGCAATACCCCGAACGACATCTCGAGCTTGAGCGGGAGATCAATGTCTGTCTGGGCGATACCGAGCTTCGTGGAACAATTCTTCCAGTCAGGAGCGTGGGAGTGCAAGGAGATGCTCGGACATACAAGAATCCTCTGGTGCTTTTTGGCGATACTGACTGGGAGACACTCGAAAAAATTTCCACAAAACTTACGAATCAGTTTCGTGAAATTAACCGCGTACTTTTTTCTGTCATTCCCAATATTATCGATTCGCTACAAGTTTTTCCGCGGTTTGTTGGCCCGAAACGAATTTTCACCCTGCAAAAAGCTGATAAAATCGTGATGGATATTGTGGAAGAAAAAGAACTTATGCGCGAAATTTGGCAATTTCCTGTCGTGCTTTTGCCTCTTTCTGTGAATGGTGCCAGTGGAGAATCGATCGTGCTCCGACCCGTGTTATCCGAAGAAGCGATGACCGCCCAATTTGCCAAAATCGACTGGATGACAGTGCATCGTATGGCAAAAGAGCTGTTGGAAATTGAGGAAATCGGTGCGGTTTTCTATGACGTGACTCACAAGCCGCCGGCAACGATTGAGTGGGAGTGAATGGTCTCAGGATGACAGCGCGACTATCACCAACCCCGCTACCAACGGAATAACCACATTATCGTCGATATCGAATCGGCCAATTTTCAAGTCAATAGATTCAATGACCATTGCCACGAGACTTGCTATAAATGCCGGAACAATCGGCACAAAAAAATTTGCGGCAAGAGTTCCGGCGATGATGGCAATAGCCGTTCCTTCAATATTTTTCTTCGGATTCAGCGGATTTTTTATTTTTCCAAAATATCTGCCAAAAATATTCGTAACACTGTCTCCTATGGCCATGATTGCGATTCCCGCAAATGCGATTATTTTTGGAAAGAGAAGCAACGCGGCCAAAGAGCCAAATATAAGGAAAAATGAACCTCTTCCCGGAAATTTTTCAAAATGATGCGGCCGTTCAAAATACAAAAGAACATCATGGAGAAAAGGAATTCGATAATTTTTTGCTAGAATAATAAAAAGGGCGCCAAAAGCTAAAATAATAGCCAATCCTTGTGTCGTCAGGTATCCGAGCTGAACAAGAATGATAATCGAAATACCCGTGATGGAATGCGCAATTTGTCGACGAAGTTCAAATTTATCGTGCAAATGATGAAGCGCTTTTTTCGCAAAATGCCATTTTTCCTCAATCATGGAAATGCCATATCCGAGCAGAAGTCCCACAAGCGCTCCGCCCACCACATCGCTTACAAAATGAACGCCGATATAGACTCGACTTCCAGCTATTAAAATCGCGAAAAGAAGCCACGGAAATTTCCAATTTTTCAGATTATTTTTGAGAAACGGGAGAGCCGAAAACGCGAAAGCAGAATGCATACTCGGAAACGAGGAATAGCTGGCCTGCGTAAGCGCGGAAATGCCAAAAAGTTCAGCCGGTCTCGGAATATTAAAAATTTCTTTCAAAAGAAAACTTCCTTCCAAAGCCGCCGCAAAACTGATCATTATCAAAACCGCTTCGAGGAGCGCTTCTTTTTTGTCCAAAATTTTCAGAAAAATAAATCCCATAAGAATGACAACAGCCATCACGGGTCCGGCATCAGTAAACCATAGAATAAAAGGATCCAAGGCGCTTCTTCGCATATCTGCCATCCATCGTACAATAATCGCGTCAAACGAAAAACTCGCGATCAAAACGGTAACAAAAATAAAAAGGAGGAAAAATTTTTTCAAAAAACGATGTTATTGAAATGTGTTACAGAATTTCGCTTGCCGATTATATAAAAATATAGTACAATAACACGATATCATTTACATCGGTATTATGCCTCAAGACCCCGAAATTCAAAAGCTCATTTTGCGAATTGAGGAAAAAGAATATCTGGAAGAAAAAGAACAGATGAAGTCGGTTTTTGAAAATCGGCTCGCAACGCTTCCTGCTGGAAATTATTATGAACGCGGC
>JACRIC010000097.1 GCA_016235915.1 Candidatus Peregrinibacteria bacterium | reverse complement strand
TATTTGCAAGCCCGACAGTAACCGCTCCAATTGGAATAAATACTTTTGCTCCATTCCAATATTCCGTGACTGCATCGCTATATTCCCCTTTCATAAGATCATTGAAAACACCAGTTATCGTAACCAAAGAAGTCAAAACCAAGAACTTTGAACCTACCCACAAAGCAGTTGTGCCTTCATGAGTGATGAGTGGAACCTTATCTTCCCATGCCGCTGAAACAATTTCAGGAATCCAGCAATAAGATTGCAAAAGAGAAAATCCTTTCTCATGCCATGTTTTAAATGCCTTTTGTAAATGAGGAGCACCAGCGTCCCCCAACGATTTTTGAAAATTCTGATATTCTTGCTCATCCAAAACCGCTGAATGTTCAGGATCATGACTCTCAGGAGATTCTTCTTGTTTCAGGTCTGCATCAATGACATTCAGACTTACAAGACCGCGAATCACTTCCTCAAGCGTTTTTGCATGAGGAAGTTTTTCATTGATAGTTTCTTGGTGTTTTTGTAAATATTCTCCAATTTTTATTTCAGCCTCTTTCAATTTTTTTTCTTCTTCCGTATCAATCCACAAAGGGATATGGAAATTTGGCACATTTTTTAATATTTCATAAATTCCTTTGTTTACAAAATTTCCTCCAAGAAAATTTTTGTATTCCGTTTTTTCTTTAAAATAAAATTGTAAATATTGCGGCTCTATCCCTATGACTTTTGCCGCTTTTTCCACCACAGGATCAAATGTTTCTTTTTCTTCGTGAAGCAACCCAAACGCTTCCACCACCTTCCCCTCTTTGATCTTTTTCCAAAAACTCTTCAAAGCCTCTCCTGTCAAATTCACTCCCACATACTTTTTCACCCACTCTTTCCACTTATCTGGCCCGAGTACCACACCAAGCGTCACGGCTCCAACTGACAGCGTCAAAATTTTCCCAATATCCCATATTTTTCCCAAAAAACCTTTCTCTTTTTTTGCAGGCGTTTCCGATTTTTCAGAAGCCTTGGCTTCTTCCGATTTTTTTTCATCCTCTTTTTTTGAAAACCAGCGATAAATACTGTAAGCTCCCACAGCGCCAAGCGCCACAAGACCAGCAAAACGATAGGGATGTTCCTTTATGTAGGCCGTATATCGCCCCTTTTCATTCCCCTGCTCCAAATCTGTTTTGATCTCCGAGGCCGTCTTATAACCCTCAAAAGCTCTATCTACACCCGTTTTCCACTGTTTTTCATAATCTTGCGCCAGTGACGAATTGGGATGCGAGGCTATCTCTCGAATTTTTGTCAATGCCGCTTCTTCACTCGGATGAAAATATGTTCCGCTCATCTGAATCGTGAGAATTTTATCAAGGCTGGCGATTTCCTCAGGTTTATGATTTTTGAAAAATTTAATAAGAATACCTCGCACATTCGATCGCAGTACCTCAAAATTCGCTTTTTGCGCCTCAATACCTTTGGAAATATCTATCCGCTCAATCGCCATTTCGTCCGTTTCCTGCCTTTCAAGATCGAGATCCACCCTCTCCCGATCGCTTTCACGATAAATTTCACGCCGATCGTCCAACCGATCCACTCTTTCGAGCTCTCCTCCATTTTCCAGCGCATCGCTCGAAGTCGGCGTCGCTGGTAAAACTTCGGGAGAAGGAGTTGGCAATGTCCCGGAACCTTGCTGTCTGGCTTGAGGATCGGTCATGAAAAATCGTCTAAAATATCTCCGTATTCTACCATTTTTTCACTTTTTTTTCAATGAGAAAAAGGATAAAAAGCCAATTTTTACAAGTTGAACAGCAACTGGATGCGCTGGATCAGAAACATCCGTTCAGAGCGCCGTATTATAAGGTTCCCTAACTTTCTTTAAGGCTCTTTACGTTTATAGATCGTGGCTTTCCCTTTCCCCAAACGTTCGATCAAAGATAAATCAATGAGTTTATTGAAATCTTGATTCCGTGTTGGCTTTGCTCTCTTCGTGAGTGTTGAATACATCTTGTCGGTGATAAATCCTTTCTTTTTTATAGAATCCAGAATTGATTGATGATGCGGTTGTAAAATTGTTTCAGGCCGAATAGAAGCGGTTTGTAAAATTTTGGAAACCCGAAGAAGTTCATCAATCATGCCATCAGTAAAATATTCAAGCCATGGCGTAAAATCCACATTTTCAAAAATATCGTAGTAATTACCAATAACGCCAACGTGTTTGAAATAATCAGAGACATTTTGATGGTAATAATTTTCAAAACTAAAGAGGTTGAATGTATCAAGACCAACGCCCGCCAACAAAACTTTTGTCGCAAGACGAACCGTTCTTCCATTGCCATCCATAAAAGGGTGAATAATAACAAACTGTTTATGAAAAATTCCTGCAATAATGAGAGGGTCGAGGATTGTGGTATTCCGATTGGTAAAAGCGAGTAATTCCTTGAGTAAAGCTGGGACATCCTGATGATCCGGCGGCCAATAAACGGTCTTTCTTGATTTTGGATCATTGACAAAAACCGGCTCTTTTCTCATTTTTCCATTACGGAAAGCAGGCAAAAGACCTTTCGTAACAGTCTTTTGCATATCTAAAATGAGAGGGAGGCCAAAACTCATATTTTTCTTTTTTGCTCGTTCATGAAGGGAAACAAGCGCTGAATTATAATTCAGGACTTCACGTTCGCTGTCCCGAATATATTTCGGATGTATTTTGAGGATTTTTCTCACTTCGGCGAGGGGAAGAGGATTTCCCTCAATACTCGTTGAAGCGTGCGCGGAAATCTCACGTGCTTTCTTTTCCAATTCAGCGAGGATAACTTTCGAGAAATTTTTGCCGTTGAGCTCAAAAATCAGCGTAGAAATGCGTTTAACATTTCCCAGAAGTTTTGGAGATATTGTGTAGTGTGGATTGAACATAAGCTATAGACACATTATAGACGAAAGATAGACGAATGGGAAGGTATTTTACATCAATTTTTTCACCATATAGGTTCCAGAAAGCCTATAGCTGAGTTTTCGATAATACGGCCTCGTGCCAATGGCGCTGATGATGGCGATTTTGTCAAAACCTGATTCCTGAGCGATTTTTTCCGCTTCGAAAATAAGTTTTTTTCCCAAGCCGAAATGCTGTGAGGCGGATTTTTCGCGTTTTCCGAGGGGAAGATGAGCGCCAAAAACGTGGACTTCACGAATGATGGCTATATGATCAGCGCAATGAGATTGCTTCGTCGCTCTTCGCAATGACAGTAATCTCAACCGCAAAAGCGCGCACAATTTTTCTCCCTGCACATATTCCAAAAATACTTCCCGTCCCTTCTGCGCAATATATTCAAGTTTCCGAAACGTCAATTTTTCCTTCACAATCGGTTCGTCTCGAATTTCGCGGCAACGAATGCACTGACATCCCAAATTCGGATATTTTTGAGCAATCATTTGCCGCATATTCGTCACGCGGCTTCCTTCCAAAATACTTTCTCCGGGAATATCTCGCACCAGTCGATCAATCCGGACATAGCGTGGAACCACTTTTTTCATATCCACCAGCAATTTTTCAAGAATCGGAAACGGATAACTCTGATATTTCCCTTGCGCAAACCAATGCGCCAATTCACTTCCGGGAACGACACTGCACGGATAAATTTTCAAATAATCCGGCCGAAAATCGGGATTGGTAAAAAGCTCACGAAACATGGCAAGATCCTTTTCCGGCGTGCTTCCTGGAAGATTCGGCATAATATGGTAACAAATCTTGAGCCCCGCGTCCTTGCAAATTCGCGTCGCGAGAATAACCGCCTCTTTTCCATGACCGCGCTTATTCAAAACAAGAACATCCGTATCGAGGTGTTGAACGCCCAACTGAATTTTCGTGCAACCAAGGGATCGAAAATGCCGAATTTCATCTTCCGTCACAAAATCCGGCCGCGTTTCCAGACTCAGCCCCACCAATCGATGTCGCGCCGTCTCATTTTTCTTCTGCGCTTTTTCAAGACTCCGCTCCTTCGCTCCCCCATTCATCGCATTCAAACATTGACGAATAAAATCCTGTTGATACTGGCGCGGATATGAAGAAAAAGTTCCACCAAGAACAATAAGTTCCACCTTGTCCGTGGGATGTCCTGAAGCCTCCAAAGCCAGCAGGCGATTTTTCACCTGCCGATACGGATCAAAATCGTTGAGCAGAGCGCGCATGGCGCCGGGTTCATTGGAAAGATAGCTCTTTGGCATGCGAGCTTCGGTCGGGCAAAAAACACATTTTCCCGGACAGGGATAGGGTTTCATGAGAACCGTCACCACCGCCACTCCAGACAGAGAACGAATCGAACGTTTGCGAATAAGTTTTTCAAAAGCGAGATTTTTTTCCACTCTCCCCTGCTCTCGAAGCATTTTGTAGGCCAAAACAATATCTTGATTGGTAAAAACGGAGAGTGTATGAGCCGCGCTGAAAATATTTTTCAGTTTCTGGAGCTCGGTGCGGGTTTTCGGAGGATTTTTGAGGATTTGAAAAACAAATTGTGCGGCGAGTTGGTGCATGGTTTTAAAAGGAAAATGCCCTGCCATCTTTCATCCTTTTCTATGTTACTATGACAACGAACCATTTTGAGTCTACCGAAAGCGCGAAAAAACCGCCAGAGAGCTTCTTGCCAAAGTAAAAGCCGATTACAATGAGATCGGCGAATCATTTTGTCAAACAAGGCAGGGCGCATGGAGCGAATTTGAATCCATAAAAAAATTTCTGGGAAAATCCCACGAACGAGACCTCGGAAAAATTCTCGATCTTGGCTGTGGAAACGGTCGATTGTACGACTTTCTGAAAAATCATTTTAGAAATTTTCAATACGCCGGAATGGATTTTTCGGCTTCGCTCCTTGCAGAAGCGAGACATGCACACCGAAAAACAACATTTATTGAAGGAGACATTCTAAACCTCCCATTTCAAGACGGCACCTTTGACATTATTTTTTCTATCGCCAGCCTCCATCATATTCCCTCAAAAAATCTTCGCGAAAAAGCTCTTCAGGAAATCAATCGCGTCTTAAAACCCAACGGCCATCTGGTGCTTATGGTCTGGAATCTCTGGCAAAAACGCTATGCCAAACATTTCGTCAGATCAGTCGC
>JACRIC010000096.1 GCA_016235915.1 Candidatus Peregrinibacteria bacterium | reverse complement strand
TGGGATGGGCAAGGATTTTACGCTCTTTGCTCTCAAAACCGGCGTTGTTGCCTTTCAGGAAAAACGACAAGGGAAATATGACGGAAGGATTTATCGCGATATGATGGTGAATGTCGAGTAAATGTCATTGCGAGGAGTTGCCCTGAGCTTGTCGAAGGGCAACGACGAAGCAATCTCCTAGGGAGTACTTCATAAGCCAGAGTAAAACCCGTGAGTGATTTCGAAGTTTTTTCCGGACTCGATCAAGGGGATGCGATGGATCCCGGCGCTTTCGAGCGCTTCAAGGAGCAGATGAAGGCCAATTCTGCCCAGATAAAAGCCCTCCAGAAAGCCGAACACAAGCAAAAGAAAAAGGAAGGCAAGCTCGTGAAAATTCTCCTGCGCTTCATCCAAACGAGCCAGAAAACCGATTTGGTTCTGCTGATTTCTCGTTGCCTCGAGCTCAATATTCCCGCGGAATTTCTTTTGAGCGTGATTTTGCTCGGGAACGAAGACATTCAGAAGGAAACCGAGGTGTTTCTCGCTCTGCCGGCTGGAGTTTCAGAGGATTTGGAGAGGCGCCATGCTCATTCATATGAGGAAAGCCGTGAGCGCCGCGAAATAGTCACGCAAGCAGATATGACAAAAGTGATTCCGCTCAAAATTCGGATTCAGATTGATTTATGGGGAAAAAATATGCTCGAATCCGCGACCGGCATGCCCCATAAAATTTTGAATACGATCTTGGTGCATGAAAAAGGGATTCCGAGTTGGCAATTGCCGATTTTTCCAAATGAAGAAGATGAAGCTGAGCCGAAAAACGACAAAAAAAACAACGAAAAAATCCAGCCCATGCTAATCCGCCTCACTGCGCATGTCCTTCACGAATGTATCCAAGGGCACGGCATCGACAGTGACGTGACCGTAATAAAAGAATTTGCAGAATTTATCCTGCGCGGCTTGGTGGAAAAAGTAAAAGATCAAGTAGAAAACCAGAAGGAGCTGGCGGAGGGTTTGAAGGGCTCAGAATCACTTGCAAACTCATAAAATTTCATATAAAATTATGAGTGTAGTCTGAAAATTCAAGGAAATCTTATGAAAATCCCAAGAACGATTGTGTCGAGCGTCGAAAAACATATATCAAAAAGAAAAAAAGATCATCGCATCGTCGTTATTTATGGTCCGCGGCAATCTGGAAAAACTACGCTTGTCAAATATCTCCTCACAAAACATCCAGATGCCGCAGAATATTTCAACTGCGATTTCCCCGATGTACGCGAACAGTTTTCCTACGAGAGGACACCTCAAATAGCCAATGCGGTAAAAGGCTTAAAACTCATTATCCTCGACGAAGCCCAGCGTATCGAAAATATAGGACTGGTCCTGAAAATTCTCGCCGATCAGCATCCCGAAACCCAAGTGATCGCGACAGGCTCTTCCAGCTTCGATCTTTCCAATAAAATCAGCGAGCCTTTAACAGGAAGAAAGATGGTCTTTAAGATTTTTCCGCTTTCTTTTGAAGAGTGTTTTGGCCGCCTTTCAAAAATCGAACAGCAAAGAGGCATCGAACATTTTCTTCGTTTTGGCGGGTATCCTGGGCTGATAGATGATAGCGAAAAAGAGGCGGAGCAGAAATTGCTGGAGATTTCAGAAAGTTATCTTTTTAAAGACATTTTTACTTTTCAAGACCTGCGAAAGCCCGAACTCCTCACGAAACTCTTGCGGCTTCTCGCCTTTCAGATCGGGCAGGAGGTGTCTTTCCATGAACTCGCTCAGCAATTGGGGGTGGATCAGACCGTCATTCAGCGTTATCTCTTTTTGCTGGAAGAAGCATTTGTGGTGTTTCGGCTGGGCGCATTTCACCGAAATCTTCGAACTGTAATCCGAAAAAGCCAAAAAATATATTTTTGGGATCTGGGCATCAGAAATGCCGTTATCCAAAATTTCAACTCGTTGACACTCAGAAATGACATCGGAGCATTATGGGAAAATTTCTGTGCGGCGGAACGGCTGAAATATCTCGGGAATCACCAGCGCCAAGCAAATGCCTATTTTTGGAGAACATACGCGTCCAAGGAAATTGATTATATCGAAGAGGTTGGAGGGCGATTGACGGCTTTTGAATTTAAGTGGAACACAACGAAAAAGATTCGGTATCCCTCGGATTTCGCATCCGCTTATCACGGAACGGCTTTCACCGTGATCCATCCGGAAAATGTGGCGGATTTTGTGATGAAGACATAAGGAACTCTCGCGAAGATAGGAAATTTTTCCTTTGGAAAAATTTCTTGGGACGAACGACGGGGCTCGAACCCGCAACCACCAGATCCACAATCTGGCGCTCTACCATTGAGCTACGTTCGTCACACGCTTCCCAAAACCTCCGATATTGTATCGTAAAAATTTCCATTCGCAAAATTCACATTTTTTGTCATAATAGGCCGTGAGAGAAATAACGCCCATGAACCATGCAAAAAATCGAACCCCGCACCCTCCAGGGCATGACCGACTATCTCCCCGATGAAATGGCTCTCCGCCGCCATGTCAAAGAAACTTGGATCAAAATTTTCCAAAAATACGGTTACGGAGAACTCGAAACTCCCGCCATCGAATACGCAGATGTTCTGCTCGGAAGCTACGGAGAAGAGGAGAAGCTGATTTATAAATTCAAAGACCTTGGCGACCGAGAAGTGGCGCTCCGTTATGATCAGACGGTTCCTCTCGCGCGCGTCATGACTCAGCACGAAGCTCGGCTCACGTTTCCTTTTAAACGATATGAAATAAACCGAGTCTGGAGGGCCGATTCTGCTCGTAAGGGGAGAAAACGCGAATTTTACCAGTGCGACATCGACATCATCGGCTCGGACGATGTGATGGCGGAAAGTGAAATTATCGCGGTTTTGCATGAGGGATTTACGGCGCTCGGTCTCTCCGATCATCAAATATATATCAACCATCGAAAGGCAGTGAATGGATTTCTCCGAACGCTCGATTTGCCGGAAAAGGCACATATTGATGTCCTTCGCTCCATTGATAAGGTGGATAAAATTGGAATGAAAGGGGTGGAGGAGGAGCTCAAAACCCGAGGTATTTCGGCGAAAGCCATTCCGGCGATTCTGAATTTTCTTGAAAAAGATGATGAAAAGGTTGAATCGGCGCTCGGCAACCTCTCAAAGATGGTAAAAGGGGATAATGAAGGTGAAAATGGCGTTTCTGAACTGAAAAAGCTGGTGCAATACCTCGCGCACTACAACATTCCTCAAAAAAATTACAGATTGAAGCCGAGTTTGGTGCGTGGCCTCGATTATTACACGGGAATCGTTTTTGAGGTGAAACTGCCGAGTTTCGGAAATGCGTCTCTGGCAGGCGGTGGGCGATACAGCGAGCTTTGCAGTCGTTTTTCGGATAAAAAGTTGAGCGGAACTGGAGTAGGAATTGGTTTTGAGCCGATCTGCATGGCGATCAAAGAGCTCAATCTGGGGCCGAAAAACACGGCTCCTGCGGCCGTTCTGGTGACTATTTTTAACGAGGAATTGGTCGGGAAATCTATTGAGACAGCCCAATTTCTCCGTAACAAAGGCATAAAAACCATGGTCTACCCTGAATCAGACGCGAAACTTGGAAAACAGTTCAAATACGCCGACAGGTTAGCAATACCTTATATAGTGGTCATCGGTCCGGATGAAGTCGCAGAGGGGAAGGTGGTGGTGAAAAATATGGCGGATGGGAGCCAAAAGACTATGCGCATGGATGTCATTCCTGACAGGATCGTGTCGCCTCAGGCGACCGAATCCTGATCAGGAATCTCCATAAATTATCTCTAAAATCTCTTATACGCATCCTTCCGATAATTCACTTCCAAAAGATAGCCTCGGCCATCTTTTTTGGAAAATATAATCCGAAATCGACTTTTTCTCACTCGAAAGATATCCTTATAACCTGAAAGAGCAAGAACATCAAGACCGTCTAAACGAAGTATCCGCACATCGTCTAAAACCGCAAGAATAAGCCTGCGTTCATCTTTCCGTAATGTTTGCAAAAACTTCGTAATTTTATCCATCGATTTCCTGAATTTTATCAATAAGAACCTTTGGATCAATACCCTTCCGAAATTTCAACCCGACCTCCGTATCATTTTCAAAATATTCAATATCGGAATAATCAATGACGCTCATGATGCGAAGCTGAATAACTCCATTGTCGGAATCAATGATTTGCACTGGCGTATTTTCAGAAATGCCGTATTTTTTACGAATGGGAAAGGGAATGGTGATCTGTCCTTTCGATGAAGGAAAAGCTGAATGAGTCATAAGAATGGAGAAAAGTAAATATTCCGAATATATACTATCGGAAAATCGGAAAATTTGCAAGAAAAAAATCGAGTCGAAACTTTCCTACATACGTGAAATCAAGCGCACTGGGCTTCGGTGAGACCGGAGGATCTGATAGGCCAAGGTAAGTTGACGGATGCCAGCGTTATTTTGGAGCGCCGCCAGAAGCCGTAATCTGAAATGTGGAGGAAAATGGTTCATAATTTCGTCACATCAAACGGTCTCGCATTCACACGGGTCATCTCGACGCGCTCCGCACCGTATTCTCGCCCATCAAACACGCGATCTTTCAAAAACGCGTATTTGGCGCGCAGAACAGGATGAAAACGGCTGAGAAATCGGAATTTCGCTCCGTGCAGTATATAATAGGTATAGCTTTCAGAAAAATCCTCAAAAACATCGCTTTGCGCGTAGCCGGAAACGAAATCTTGAGGTTTCGCGATATTGGTGAGCGAACTTGAATCAGAAAAATTGAATGTATAAAAATCAAGACTCGGATCATCTTGAAAAACGGAGCGTAAACCGTCGAGAAACGAACTTTCTCCCGTCTCAGAATGGCCATCGAGCAGGCCGGTGTCAACGATATGCCCAATTTCATGAATAAAGACGCTTCGCAGTTCATTTTCGGGCATGCCGGTACAACGAATGCGGATAAGAGATTGCCCGCCGAGTCCGCGATTGGCGGCAGGATTGAAGTCGAGAACAAGGGTTTTCAGTGCCGCAAGGTGTTCCGATGGCACAATGGAAAAAGTGGAGGAAATGGTTTGTATGCAAGCTGAAATTTCGAGATCGGAAGCTGTGCCGGAAATTTGAATTTCCGTGCCGTTATTCACTGTCGAATCCGCGCCAGCTCGAAAACTGCCTATTGGCCCGACCAGCGCACCGAAAAGTGCAAAAAAGCTCAATACCAAAGCCAAAAAGTGCGAGAATTTCATGACGACCTTTTATGAAAGGAAGTCACTCTAGCACATTTGGGAAATATGTCAAAGAGAAAAAATAATTCACCTTAAAAAAGTCAATAGCGAAAATATCCGCATCCTAAAAAAACGGCACCCATGGTATTCCGTCAGGGTTCACAAAACCTTTGATGAGACCGTTCAAAGTATCGTTTTCTTTTCCAACCGCGACTTTTCCTTGATTGACGAGATACGTTACCAGAGCATTGAGAGAGGCACGGATGACTTCGCTCTCAGCCGCTTCTTTTTCAGAATTCAAAGTTGCGTCGGAAGCTCGCAAAATGGTTGAAAATGCCTGCGTTCGCGCCCTTCTCAAAACATCCTGATAATAAAGACGATTCGTTTCAGACGCTTCATTGACAATACCTTTTTTATTAAGCGCAAGAGCCATGTATCCTTTTAAGCTCTGCAGACGATCCTTGGTGGCCGCTAACCGTTCCACAGGGTACAGGTTGGTGATGTGAAGTTCGGTGTGAAGAATTCGATAGCGTTCCTCGGGAGACATATTTTTCATCATCGTGAGAACCGCTTTCTCTGAATAACCCTTTCCGCCATACAGTGTTTGAAAATAGTTCAGTAATTTCGTAACAGAAGCCGCATCCCGTAAACCGTTATTCCACTGTATTTCATCTCGATCAAGAGGGGTAACAGCTTTAAACGAGGCTTCGAGCAGATCAGTGGCTTTTTTCATGCGGTACGCCGGACCTGCAGGCCATTCTCCACTTCTCCGAGACACATACTCGAGAGACGTTTTTTTCGGCGCCCGAATCAAGAGATTAAATTGATTATCTGCGGCTGAAACCGTGCTCGTGACGGCTTCGATATATTCGCCAGCAACATTATTTTTTGTGGAAAGAAAATCCGCGGCCTTTGTATACGCTTCGTTATAATGATTGATAAAAAAATCGCGGTTCATGCCGGTTGCTTTCATGGGAATTCTAACAATATAGTACGCGGCGTTTCCGGCAGGATCTTCATAATACGGCTCGTTCGTATATTTGTTTTGAGTGGTATCGAATGCCCCTCGCGTATGAGCCTTTTGAAAGCTGTCAAAGAAAATACCTTGACTGGAACGATAGGCGGGATTGGAAAAAAGATCGGGAAGGTTCGAAACGTCGGTGATATGTTCGGCAAACATCGCTTCATACGCAGAATCCTGATGGCGAATAAATTGATCGATGTATTCCGCAGTCCAATTGACCACTTTTGCTCCGTGATAAATGGTAAAAGGTAAAATGCCTAACCCGATTTTAACAAGATTCAAAGCCCCGCTACCAACTTCTTGAAAAAAGAGTTTATGATCGCGATAGGTAACCTTAAAAAATGTGCCGGTGGCATCCACCACTTTTTCCACATTCTCTCCCAGTCCCCACGTTTTTATTCTGTCAAGAACAGATCGGGAAACACCGGCCACCGCCTCATAAGCGCTACTTGCGGCTGTACTGGTAGCCGCCAGCCCATCGTCAAACATGACTCCCATGAATCCTCCGGGCCGCCATTGACAGCTTGGATCATCCACCATTTCTCGCGAAAGCATCTCGATAAAAGAAAGATCTGGTTCGTTTTGGTATTTCGGTCCAATGATCTCGGGTTCATATCTCTTGAAAAAAACATCAAGCGCGATGTACACTTCCCACAGTTTCATTTCGCCCTTTCTCGGCATTTTAGAAAAAAGCTCGGGGTTTCGTTTGGCAAGATCTACGAGGCTTTCGTTGTCGCGGCGCGCGGCTTCGATTTCAATTCGCATGTCCGAGTAGCGAGGAAAAATTTCATTATATTTGAGAGTATCGAGAAAGACCATTCCTTTTTTGAAAATTTCCGCTTCCTTTTGATCAGTGCCGAATTTTTCTTTGATAAGCTCGGTCTTGTTCGCTGAATCATCAGCCATCTGGCCGAGCCATCCCACCGCGCTTTTTCCGGTCTTGAGTTTTACAAGTTGATTGGCAAAAAGACCGACGATCGACCATTTTCCAAGACCAAAAAGAAAAGTTTTGACGCGCTCGGTAGTTTCGCCTTGTTTTTGATTGAGCACATACGCCGTAACAATGCCGGCAATCGCCATAAACCATTTCTCGCCGGACGACATTTTCCTCCAATTTTTTTTCACATCTTTATAGGTATCGGAAAGTGCTTGTCCGAGACTGCCGCCATTTTCCGTGACCGCGTCGATTCGGTCTTCTTGGCGCTGTTTATCAATGGCGAGTTTTTGATTCATTTCCAAAATGCCGAACTCTTCAATGAGTTGAATGTCCCGATACTTCGTTTGTTCGGCTAAGAGGCGAGTTTTTTCAGCCAAAAGGGAGGCAGAAGCAGGTGATGCTTTGAGTTGATCTTCAGTGCCCTGCAGTTGCTTTTCAATATCGGCAGATAGTTTTCGGACATCGGGAACTGGATCGGTCGGATGCGGTTTGGTTTCATAAAAAGCGAGAAGTTTCAGTTCATCAGCGGTTAAAGAAGTTCTTTCCGTATCTCGCGAATATTTCAAAAACTTTTCAAGATGATAGGTATTCAAATGCTCATCAAGCAAATTTTTATTTTTGATATTTTCTTGTTTGAAAAAATGATCGATGGTGGTGGCATCGAAGGTTTCCACTTTCCCCGCATTTCGTTCGCGATCTTTGACGACGCTTTGATATTGAATCACTTCCTTTTGAGGAATATTAAAGCACAATCGCGATTCACGGATGCTGTCCGCGCGAGAGGAAAAAATGGCCTGTGAAAGAGAGAAAAACAGATTCATAAAGCAGTTTTTTTGACTTGAGGATACAGATCGCCGTAATGAGTAAATTCATCGCGAAGTCCGTCAAGCGCGCGATCAAGTTTAAGAGGAAGATCGGCAATCGTGTCCGCGACAATAAAAAGCGCCTCGGATTCATCCATATCAGAATTTTTTTTCATCATTTCATCCATCATATCAAACTTTTTTTTATCGAACATGGAAAGCACGATTTGAATGATTCGATCATCCACCAGTTCTTCCACGAGAGCTCGAATTTTCTGACGGTTTTCCTCCGGCGTATTTTCCGGAAGTTTCAAATCCCGCATGATCTGGTCAATGTAGGAGAAGTAATCGAATCCTTTGAGTGTTTGTTTTGGCATGGGATAATGTTAATGATGAAAAATATTACGCGGCGGGTTTTGCTTTTTTTGCTTCACGTTTTTTATGGGCTTCTGCTGTTGCTGTTGCCCTGGCCTGTTGTAGTTTCAGCCGTTCAGAGTAAGGAAGTCCTGATTCATAAATGCTCC
>JACRIC010000095.1 GCA_016235915.1 Candidatus Peregrinibacteria bacterium | reverse complement strand
TACTTCCACGGAATGTCACGAATTGGTCGCATGGGCCAGACTCGCTGAAATCTGCCAACAGTATCTCAAAAAAGGAAAACTCATTTACGTTGAAGGATATCTGAAAACAAGAAGCTGGGACACCCCAGAAGGCATAAAAAAATTCAAAACCGAAATCATCATCCAAGATATGATTATCCTTGAAAAACGGCCAAAAGAAAGCGACGTTCCATCCACGGAACCAGAAGAAACATTTGAAGAAACAACTCTGGAAGAAGCATTCGAAGCCAATCAAGATGAAAAGCAGGAACCTTCAGCCAAATCCGTTCCCTCAATTGACGAAGATCTCGGTCTTTAGGAAACCCTTATCCTTTGAAATTCACCCTGACTATGGAAACTTTTCAAAAAAGCCAGAGTTTCAATGCCATCGCCATCTCTGTGGCATCTCCCGAAGATATCATGGCATGGTCGCACGGCGAAGTAAAAAAACCGGAAACCATAAATTATCGAACTCAAAAACCAGAACGCGATGGTCTCTTTTGTGAAAAAATCTTCGGCCCTACGAAAAACTGGGAATGTTATTGCGGAAAATATAAGAGAATCCGTTATAAAGGAGTCATTTGCGAAAAATGCGGAGTAGAAGTCACCCGATCCATCGTCCGGCGCGAACGCATGGGGCACATCAAACTCGCCGCGCCCGTAACGCACATCTGGTTTTTGCGCTCAACTCCAAGTCGCATTGGACTTCTTCTAGATCTTCCCATTAAAACACTTGAACAAGTAGCATATTTTGCGGCATATATTGTCATTCACGTTGATGAAAAAACGAAAGAAGAAACAAAAGAACAGCTGAAAACGGAATTTCTCGAACACAAAGTCATCATCCAAACGGAATTCAAAGAAAAAAAATCCGAATACGTTAAGGCAAAAAAAACTGAAAAAGAAATGGCGGAGCTCGAAAAAGAATACGCGCTGAAATTGGAAGAACTGCGAGAACAGTACAGTAATGCCAAAGATGATTTGGAGACCATTGCTCATTGCCGCGTCATGTCTGAGCTCGAATATCGCGATATGTCGATGAAATTCGGACATATTTTTAAAGCAGGAACTGGAGCTGAGGCGCTTCGAGAAATTATTCAAAATATCGATCTCAAAAATCTCCTGGAAAAACTCAAAAACGAGCTCAAAAAAGCGCCAGGGCAAAAACAGAAAAAAATCATTAAAAGAATCCGTTTTGTAGGAAGTTTACTGCGAGCCGGAATAAAACCTGAATGGATGATTCTCACCATTTTGCCGATCATTCCGCCCGATCTTCGTCCCATGGTGCAACTCGACGGTGGTCGTTTTGCGGCTTCAGATCTCAATGATCTGTATCGAAGAGTCATTAATCGAAACAACCGCTTAAAAAAACTCATATCCATCGGCGCGCCGGAAGTAATTTGTCGAAATGAAAAAAGAATGCTTCAGGAAGCCGTAGACACGCTGATGAACAATAGCGCCCGACAAGGAAAAACTGTTTTTAACTCTGGAGATAAACGAAAACTTCGATCGCTTTCGGATATGCTCAAGGGAAAACAAGGACGATTCCGCCAACACCTTCTGGGAAAACGCGTCGATTACTCTGGAAGAAGTGTGATTGTGGTTGGACCGAAGCTCCAGCTCCATCAATGCGGAATTCCAAAACAAATGGCGCTCGAGCTTTTTAAACCGCATGTCATCGGCCGGCTCATTCGCGAAGGCTACGCTCACAATCTGAAAAACGCAGAAAAGCTCATGGGAAGCGGCCAAAAAGAAGTCTGGGACATCCTAGAAGATATTACCAACAGTCATTACGTTCTGCTCAACCGCGCACCAACGCTCCACCGCCTCGGAATACAAGCCTTCCAGCCCATACTCGTCGAAGGGAAAGCTATTCAAGTGCACCCTCTCGTCTGCGCCGCGTTTAATGCAGATTTCGACGGAGATCAAATGGCTGTCCACGTTCCCCTCTCAAATTCCGCGCAACAAGAGTGTAAAGAACTCATGCTTTCAAGTAAAAATCTTCTCAAACCATCGGGAGGAGAACCCATCACGACGGCGACGCAAGACATGGTGCTTGGCTGTTATTACCTCACGAAAATCCGAAAGGGCCTCAAGGGCGAAAATTTGGTTTTCGCAACATTTGACGAAGCCATGCTCGCCTATCAGCTTGATTTTGTCCACCTCCAAGCGCTCATAAAATGCCGCGTGCAAGGGAAAGTCATAGAGACATCCGTCGGACAACTCATTTTTAACAGCATCCTTCCTCCCGAATTAGGATTCAAAAACAAAACCATTGACAAACATGCGTTAAAAAATATCATCGGAGAATCATTTGATCTCTTGGGAAGTGAAACAACCGTAAAACTTTCAGATAAAATCAAAGATTTGGGCTTCTATTACGCCACACGATCGGGACTTTCCATTTCATCGGCCGACATGGTCATTCCTGAAAGTAAAGATGAAATTATCGAAGAAGCATCAGAAATGGTAAAACACATTAACAATCAATACTGGAAAGGATTTGTGACCGATGAAGAAAGATACACCCATACCATTAAAATCTGGTCGGAGGCAAAATCAAAAATCGGAATAGATATGGTGAAGGGTATTAAAGAAGAGAACGATATTTTTTACATGATTGATTCCGGCGCCCGAGGAAACTGGGGACAAGTAACACAGCTCTGCGGCATGAAGGGGCTGGTGGCAAATCCTGCAGGAAAAACTATTGAACTCCCCATTAAATCGAACTTAAAAGAAGGTTTCTCCATTCTCGAATATTTCATTGCTACCCATGGCGGCAGAAAAGGAAAATCCGATACGGCTCTCAAAACAGCAGAAGCAGGATACCTCACGAGACGTCTCGTCGACGCCGTTCAAGAAACCATTATCAAAGAAGAAGACTGCGGTTCAAAACATGCTCATGTCATCTCCAGAGAAGAAAGCAAACAAATCGGCGAATCTTTTGAAAATAGAATTTTTGGAAGAACATTGACAAAAAATATCATCCACCCGAAAACCGGAGAAATCATGGCAGAAAAAAACGACATCATCGATAAAACGCTCACGGCCAAAATTCAAACCGCTCAAATCGCAGAAGTGAGTGTGCGCGCTGTCATGATGTGTCAGACAAAAAATGGTCTGTGTCAACAATGCTACGGAAAAGATCTCGGAACCAATAAAATTGTTTCCATTGGCACGGCTGTGGGCATCATTGCCGCCCAAAGCATCGGAGAACCTGGCACACAGCTCACCATGAGAACTTTCCACATGGGAGGAGTGGCCGACCAAGCGGACATCACACAGGGACTGACTCGCGTGGAAGAACTCTTTGAAGCAAGACCACCGAAAATACCCGCGGTATTGGCAGAAATCGACGGCGTGATAAAAATTCAGAAAAAAATTGGAAATCTCGAAGTGACCGTCGTGGCAGATAAACCGATTGAAGTTTCCGAAGAAGTCCCTCCGTTGCATAAAATCCTTGTTAAAAAAGGAGATCGCGTCGAAGAAAAAACCATCATTGCCAAATCCGATGAGACCAAAAAAGGAATTCGTGCAAGAATCAGCGGCACGGTGAAAGAAGCAAAAGAAGATCATATCATTATTACCTCAAAGGGACCGATCGAAAAACAATACACCATTCCTTTCAGAAGAACTCTCAAAGTAAAAAATGGTCAAAATGTGAAGGCTGGCACGCCGATAACCATTGGACATATCAATCTCCGTGATCTGCTTCATCTCACCGATGTCTACACGGTTTTGAAATACATTATGACCGAAGTCCAAAGCATTTACGCTTCACAGGGGCAATCAATCAATGATAAACATATTGAAATTATTGCGCGGCAAATGCTTTCAAAAGTGCGGGTTTTAAATCCCGGAGACAGCAAATATCTGCCAGGAACCATTGTAAACATCTATGAATGCGAAGAATTCAATGCAGAAATGGAAAAGAAAAAAGGAAAAAAAATTCGATTTGAAAGACTCTTGCTGGGACTGACGCGAATCGCGCTTCAAACAGAAAGCTGGCTTTCTGCCGCATCTTTCCAAGAAACCATTCGCGTGCTCGTCGAAGCGGCTACTACCAAGAAAATTGACCGTCTCGAAGGGTTAAAAGAAAATGTCATTATCGGAAAACTGATTCCTGCCGGAGAAATTTATAACCAAAAATATTTGAATCTCGAAAAAAACGCCTTGCAGGAAAAAAATGTTTCTCGTACACTAGCCGACGCTAACGCACCACGCACAGAGCGAAGCGAAGTGCGCCTATAAAAAACCATTCTTATAACTTCTGACTTTCCCCATACATGCCCACCATCAATCAACTCATACGAAAAAAAAGGCGAACACCGCGCAAAAAAAGTAAATCGCCGGCGCTCGGACTGATATGGAACACGATTAAAAATCGCCCAGTAAAACAATTTTGTCCCATTAAAAGAGGCGTCTGTGTAAAAGTTACGACATTTACGCCCAAAAAACCGAATTCCGCGCTCCGAAAAGTCGCGCGCGTGAGACTCACAAACGGAATGGAAGTCAATGCGTATATTCCGGGAGAAGGCCACAATTTGCAGGAACATTCCGTCGTTACCATTCGAGGAGGCAGAGTAAAAGATCTTCCCGGAGTGCGTTACCATATCATTCGCGGAATGCTCGACACTGAAGGAGTTCGTGATCGGAAACAAAGTCGATCGCGATACGGAGCAAAAAAACCTAAAACACGCACGTAGCCCTTCGGCACAGCTCAGGGTAAACTTCGCGAAGTGCGCCCCGCTCTGTCATTCCTGACAGATTCGCAAAGCGAAATCTGATCAGGAATCTCGAATTCCCACGCATAAAACTCCACGGAGTGCGTCCCAGACAATACTTTCAATCACTAACAACCTATGCCGCAAAAAAGACCCATGTACATTCCAGAACACTCATCCTTTCTTCAAGAAAAATTCATCAATTACATCATGAAGCAAGGGAAGAAAACCATAGCTCGGCGTATCTTCGCCGACACGCTCAAGCGCGTTGAAGAAAAAACAAAAACGAACCCGGTCAAAATATTTGAAAAAGCTGTTGAAAATGCCAAACCGTTGATGGAAGTGAAAGCCCAGCGCGTGGGAGGAGCAGTCTATCAAGTTCCGCGAGAAGTGAAACCCGGAAGACAGCTTATTCTCTCTTTTCGCTGGATTTTAGGGGCGGCGAGAACGAAAAAAGGAAGTAATCTCTCAGTACGCCTGACCGATGAAATGATCGACGCTTCAAACGGAACAGGATCCGCAATAAAGAAAAAAGAAGATACTCACAGAATGGCTGATGCCAATCGCGCTTTTGCGCATTTTGCTAAATATAAGAAATGAAAAACCATGACTGAACCCCTCCCTCTCCATGCTCTTCGGAACATCGGCGTTATTGCGCACATCGATGCAGGAAAAACAACGGTAAGCGAAAGAATTCTGTTTTATACCGGGAAAAATTATAAAATTGGAGAAGTCCACGAAGGAGAAGCCACTATGGACTGGATGGAGCAAGAACGCGAACGCGGTATCACCATAACCTCTGCGGCCACGACATGCTTTTGGAAAAATATACGCATCAATCTCATTGACACACCGGGACACGTTGACTTTACCGCAGAAGTGGAACGATCGCTCCGAGTGCTGGACGGTGGCGTGGTGGTTTTTGACGGTTCACAGGGCGTAGAGCCGCAGTCCGAAACCGTCTGGCATCAAGCCGATAAATATAACGTCCCCAGAATCGCTTTCATCAACAAACTCGATAAAACCGGCGGAGACTTTTTCATGAGTCTCGACTCCATCCACCAGAGACTCACAAAAACCGCGGTGGCGATTCATCTTCCCATTGGCTTTGAAAACGCTTTCAACGGAATTATTGATCTTATCGAAAAAAAAGCATTCACTTTCACGGGCGAACACGGAGAAAATGTCGTAGAAATGACCATTCCACAAGAAATGACCGAACAAATCGAAAAATATCGCCATACGCTCATTGAAAAAATTGTGGAAAATGATGAAACACTCCTTGAAAAATATCTTTCAGGGACAGAATTGACTGTGGAAGAACTCAAAAAAGGCCTTCGCAAAGCAACCATCGGAAACTTGCTCGTACCCGTGCTCTGTGGAACCGCTCTCCAAAACAAAGGAGTCCAGCTCGTGCTCGACGCGGTAGAAGCCTATCTTCCCTCCCCTCTCGATATTCCTCCGATAAAAGGCATCAATCCCAACACGGAATTGGAAGAAGAAAGAAAAGCCGATTCCTCTGAACCTTTTTCCGCGCTTGCCTTTAAAATCGCCACGGATCCTTTTGTGGGAAAACTGTGCTTTATACGAGTCTATTCAGGAAAACTTACAGCCGGCTCTTACGCCTACAATATTTCTACTGAAGAAAAAGAACGAATCGGACGCCTCGTCCAAATGCACGCGAATCAGCGTATTGAAATCAAAGAAGTGCAAGCGGGTGACATTGCCGCAATCGTGGGACTCAAAAACACCACAACGGGTGATACGCTCACCGATCCAGATCATCCACTCATTCTCGAAAAAATTGAATTTCCCGAACCCGTTATTTCCATTGCCATTGAACCAAAAACAAAAGCAGATCAAGAAAGAATGGGAATTTCTTTGAAAAAACTCGGAGAAGAAGATCCAACGTTTCAACTGAAAACCGATGAAGAAACTGGACAAACAATTATCTCAGGAATGGGAGAACTTCATCTGGACATCATTGTAGATCGTCTCAGGCGAGAATTTAAAGTAGAAGCCAATGTCGGGCGTCCGCAAGTGGCTTATCGGGAAACGATTCAAAAAGAAGTGGAAGCCGAAGAAAAATATGTCAAACAAACCGGCGGCCGTGGACAATACGGTCATGTGATTTTGAAAATTTCTCCGAATGAATCAGGAAAAGGATATGAATTTATCGATTCCGTGGTTGGTGGACGCATTCCCAGAGAATATATTCCTGCGGTAAATAAAGGAATTCAAGAAGCTCTGAGTCGCGGCATTATTGCAGGATATCCTATTGTAGATATTAAGGTGGAACTGCTCGACGGCTCATATCACGACGTAGATTCTTCAGAAATGGCTTTTAAAATCGCGGGCTCTCTCGCCTTCCAGACTGCGGCCAAAAAGGCAAATCCTGTCCTTCTCGAACCAATCATGAAAGTTGAAGCCATAACTCCCGAAGAATATATGGGAAATGTCATGGGAGACCTCAATTCCCGCCGCGGACAAATTCAGGAAATGGGAAATCGCGGCATGGCAAGATTTGTCAGAGCCATCGTGCCACTGGCAAATATGTTCGGATACGCGACGGATCTTCGTTCCATGTCCCAAGGACGAGCCAGTTATTCCATGGAATTTGACCATTATGAAAAAGTGCCGAATAATATCGCGGAAAAGATACGAGAAGAAAAAGGACTGAAATAGCGCTGTCATTGCCTTGCATTTCATTTTTTTTTCCGCTACTATCCTCTCGCATTCTTATTTTTACATACCTTTATCCCTAAACCCTCATTCTCATGGCTGATAAATTTGATCGCTCAAAACCGCATCTCAACGTTGGAACCATCGGACACGGTGATCATGGAAAAACAACGCTGACTTCCGCTATTACCCGCGTGCTGGCATCAGCAATCGGAGGAGTCAACAAACCGATTGCCTATGACCAAATCGACAAGGCTCCTGAAGAAAAAGAGCGCGGCATTACTATCGCGACATCGCATCAGGAATATGAAACCAAAAATCGCCATTATGCGCACGTCGACTGTCCGGGACATGCCGACTATGTGAAAAACATGATAACCGGAGCGGCTCAAATGGATGGCGCCATTCTCGTGGTATCCGCGGCAGACGGACCAATGCCTCAAACTCGAGAACACATTTTGCTTGCCCGCCAAGTCGGCGTGCCGTATATCATCGTCTTCCTCAATAAAATGGATATGGCGGATGCAGAAATCGCCGAACTTTCAGAAATGGAAGTGCGCGACCTCCTGACAAAATATGAATTTGACGGAGCCAATGCGACCATAATTCGCGGATCAGCTTTGAAGGCAATGGAATGCGGCTGTGGAAAAGAAACTTGCGCAGTCTGTAAACCTATTCTTGATCTTGCCAATGCCCTGGATGAAAAAATTCCGCTCCCGGTTCGCGAACTCGATAAACCCTTCCTCATGCCGATCGAAGATATTTTTTCGATCAAAGGCCGCGGAACGGTGGCAACCGGCCGCGTGGAACGAGGAATAGTAAAAATCAATGAAGAAGTGGAAATCGTTGGCATCAAGCCGACAAAAAAAGTGGTGGTTACGGGCGTAGAAATGTTCAAAAAACTCCTCGATCAGGGACAAGCGGGAGATAATGTGGGAATTTTGCTTCGCGGCGTTGAAAGAGAGGACATCGAACGCGGTCAAGTGGTGGCAAAGCCTGGTTCTATCACTCCGCATACCAAGTTTGAAGCCTCAATATATATTTTAACAAAAGAAGAAGGCGGCCGACACACTCCATTCTTTAAAGGATACAAGCCACAATTCTACATTCGAACCACTGATGTCACGGGAATGGTGGAACTTCCGGAAAATGTTGAAATGGTCATGCCTGGCGACAATGTTAAAATGAAAATTGATCTTGGCTGTCCGATCGCCATGGATGAAGGCCTGCGTTTTGCCATCCGTGAAGGAGGTCGCACGGTGGGAGCCGGAGTCGTATCGAAGATTATCGAATAATTATGAAGCCTTCAACCGCATCTTTAAAGCAAAAAATCAGAATTAAAATTCGATCATTCGACCACAAAGTGGTGGATGATTCCGCGCGTCTTATTATTGAAACGGCGGAAAGAAGTGGTGCCATCATTATGGGTCCCATTCCCCTGCCGACTAAAATCGAAAAATTCACCGTGAACAAATCCACATTTGTCCATAAAGATGCGCGAGAACAATTCGAAATGCGCACCCATTCTCGCCTCATTGATATTTCTGATACCACTCCGAATACCATTGACTCACTCACGAATCTCGATTTGCCTGCAGGAGTGGACATTGAAATGAAGATGATGCAGGGTTGACACTTCAAATAAAACCAGCTACTCTCCCATCGCTTACGTTAGAAGGGCAGAGGCTCCTATGATCAAAGAGATCAAGGAAATCCAAGTCCAAAGCCCAAGTGATAAAGCACGAAAAGAAACTCTCAAAATTGTTGCAATGCTAGGAGACAAGCCATTTTCAGAGGAGCCGTACTAGAAGGGTACGGCGACGATGGAATGGCGCAGTCG
>JACRIC010000094.1 GCA_016235915.1 Candidatus Peregrinibacteria bacterium | reverse complement strand
GAAAAACTCATTGAAAAAACGCGAAAAGATGGCGATTCCCTTGGAGGAATTGTGGAAATTATTGTCAAAAATGTTCCGTCAGGCCTCGGCGAACCAGTTTTTGACAAACTGGAAGCAGATCTCGCAAAGGCTCTGATGTCGATTGGCGCGGTAAAAGGAATCGAATTTGGTAGCGGATTTTTCGGCGCCACGCGCAAAGGTTCGGAAAACAACGACCCTTTTATTTCAAAAAATGGAAAAATTGCATTTGTGAAAAACGATGCCGGCGGCATCCTCGGAGGTATTTCAACCGGCCAAGACATTATTATAAGAATCGCCATAAAACCGCCATCCAGCATCGCCAAACCCCAAAAAACCGTTACCCATGATGGCAAACCAACTGAAATTTCCATTCAAGGCCGCCACGACGCGTGCATTGTCCCTCGACTCATTCCCGTGGCCGAAGCCATGACCGCGATCACGCTGGCGGATCATCTTCTACGATTCAAAAGCATTCGCTAAAGCGCCATCGCCCTCAAGTATATTCTCACGAATCTGCTCAGGATGACATTTTCGGATATTTCAGCAAATTCGTGAAAAATTATCGGACATACAGAGTCTTGACATGTTTTACTATAATGTGATTAAATCAGCCCATCATCAGCAATATAACCAATGTAATATGAAAAACGAACCTGAAGAGGGCACCGAAACACTCATAACAGAATCACCTGCACAACACCCACCTCGGGGAGATGCCGCAATACCAAATAATCAACTTCCTCATACCCATATTGTAACTGGTACTCTTGCAGGTACTGATGCTAAGGGTGATACGAATGCAACATTGTCAACATTCTTGATAAATTCGTGGCGTGAATAAGGATCAAAAAAAGCCAATACAAACCGACACCCGTCCGTGAACTCGTCGCATCGTGAGTTTTAAAAAAAGAGTATACTACAGTCGCCACATGTTGCTCAGCCTCAATGCACTTTGTTTTTAGAATTCAAAAAAATTGCCATCACACCCGCGCACGCGCAGGCATTTTTCATACTCCTCACGGCAAGATCCACACACCCACCTTCATTTCCTGCGGAACAAAAGCCACGGTCAAGGCCATGACCCCCGAAGAACTCAAAAACCTCGGCGCTGAAATCATCCTTGCCAACACCTACCATCTTATGCTCCGTCCTGGGGCGGATCTCATTGCCAAGATGGGCGGCCTTCATCAATGGATGCACTGGGATCGACCTCTTCTCACCGATTCCGGCGGTTTTCAGGTATTTTCTTTGGCCGATCGGCGAAAAATTCTTCAAAATGGCGTAGAGTTTCGCTCGCATCTCGACGGAACAAAACACTTTCTCACTCCGGAAAAAGCGATACGCATCCAAGAAAAACTCGGCGCCGACATTATCATGTGTTTTGATGAATGCGCGCCCGGCGATTCCGACAAAAAATACACGAGAGAAGCCATGATTCGGACGCACCAATGGGCAAAAATCTGCAAAAAAACGCATGAAAACCATTGTCACCCTGAGCCTGTCGAAGGGTACAACGAAAAACACATTGTTCAAAAGTTCCCGCAAGCCCTTTTCCCCATCATTCAGGGTGGAATTTTCTCCGATCTCCGCATTGAATCGACCAAATTCATGGCCGACCTTGATTTCCCGGGTATCGCCATCGGAGGACTGAGCGTCGGCGAATCAAAAGAAGACATGTACCACGTTTTGGAAATCATCGAACCGCATCTGCCAAAACAAAAATTGCACTATCTTATGGGAGTGGGAAATCCCGAAGACATTGTGGAGGCCGTAGCGAGAGGAGTGGATATGTTCGACTGTGTTTTACCAACGCGTTATGCCCGTCACGGAGCATTTTTTGCGGAAAATGAACGGAAACACATCAAAAATGCCTGTTATATCAAAGATAAACAACCACTGGTAAAAAATTGCGCTTGTTACTCCTGCCAAAATTACACGCGAAGCTACCTTCGGCATCTGTGTATGGAAAATGAAATTCTTGGAAGCCGTCTGCTCTCTATTCACAATCTCCACTTCCTGTTAGAATTGATGCGAACCATCCGAAAACAGATTGAAAAAGGGACTTTTGAACATTTTTACCGTCAATTTCCATGGAGAATCAAGAAGAACTCGAAAAAGAAATAGCGCGCCGAACCGCCGCTCGCGATCGCAAAAAACGCAAACGCATGAAGGTTTCGGGAAAAAGCGTTTTTACCCTTGCACGGATAATGGCAGAACCGAAAAAAAGACGAAAATAATAATCAATATCCCCAACATTACAAACATTATAAACTTTCTAACTTTTCCTCATGATCGCCTACCTCAAAGGAACCATTCTGCACAAAAACGACCGATCACTCATCCTCGAAACAAACGGCGTTGGCTACGAAGTCTTTACCACCACCAATATTCTCGCTGAAACCGCTACGGGAACCGAAACCGATTTTTTCATCCATACGCAGGTTCGCGAAGATGAAATCAGTCTGTACGGATTTCCAAAGTATGAGGAGCTTCGTTTTTTTAAATTGCTCCTCACGGTGAATGGCATCGGCCCGAAAATGGGAATGGAAATCATGTCAGCGCCAATTTTCATAGTGCAAAAAGCGATTCTGGACAACGAACCCGCGCTCCTCACCAAAATCAAAGGTCTCGGGAAAAAAACCGCAGAACGTCTCATCTTAGAACTGAAAAACAAAATCTCACAACTGACCTTCGAAAATCGCGGCTCCGCCCGTCCCCTTGAACGCCAAATAGATCAAGACGCGATAGACGCGCTCATCGGCCTCGGCTATTCGCAGTATCAAATTCTGAAAGTTCTGCGCGAAATGCCCGACGAACCCGCAAAAACCGAAGACGTGATTCGGTATTTTTTGCAGAAGGTGTAGGTTTTTCGGGACGGAACCCAAAACGGAGCCCTTCGGCACAGCTCAGGGTAAACTCCGCAAAGTGCGTATCAAACAAACATTCGCCACGCGAAATTACAAGCCCCTTCTTGTCCAAAACCATATGAAAGCATTTCAAACAAAAGCAAAAAAACTGCACGGAACAGATTTCCACGAAGTACGAAAAAAAGCTTTCGGTCTCTATCAAGAATTAAAAAAACGAACAAAACGAAAACCATATATCCGCTCCGCTTATTTTAAAAAAGAAAAAGACCTTCCGCTAGCTGTGGTTTATAAACCACGGGCCGAAAGCCTTTCTCACCGATTATACTACCAATATCAATAATGAATTGCAACCTTTTTTTACAGCCGAAAAATTCCTCAAGTATTGATTTTCGCACTCACCTACAGCGTCATCGTTATATTTTTTTTCGTTGCAAAATTGCCCAATCCTTTTATAAACGCCGTCATACCATCCATCGCATTTTTGCTGTCAACCATGACCGTGCCACTCTGTAAAAAATGGTGGCTCACCTCCAATCAATCCCCTGCTTCCCATGAGCCGCAAGATACTCATTCGCAGAACGAAAATGCCGACATCCAAAAAAACCTGAATGTGCCGACAGCGGCGACGGATGCGCCGCCTTCAAAACCAAATGACGAGTCATATCAATGCGCGCACCTTTTTCCTGCGCATACCGTCCCCACAACAAAAAAACCAAATGCTCGCGTTCCCGCGACAAAAGATCAACTACTCGATCGGTAAAATCCTCCCACCCCTTATGCTGATGCGAACCAGCGCGTCCTTGCGTCACCGTCAATGTCGCATTCAACAATAACACCCCCTGCCGCGCCCACCGACTCAAGTCACCGGTTTTAGAAACCGACACTTTACAATCATCCTCTATTTCACGAAAAATATTCACGAGAGACGGCGGCAACGCGATACCCTCATTCACCGAAAAACAAAGGCCGTGAGCCTGTTTCGGCCCATGATACGGATCCTGCCCGAGTATCACCACTTTTACCTGATCAAACGGACACATCTCAAACGCGCGAAAAATACACTTCGGCGGAGGATACACCACCTCATTCCTATAAGCGCTCCGAACAAACTCTGCGAGGAAATGAAAATATTCCTTGTCAAACTCATCGGCCAGCCGATCCTTCCATGTCTGCTCCATGCGAACATCCATGAGGCAATTATAAAGGAATCTCTGAAAAATGCACTTCTGGAAACG
>JACRIC010000093.1 GCA_016235915.1 Candidatus Peregrinibacteria bacterium | reverse complement strand
AAGCAACTGTAAATTATAGGAGATATTGCCGCCAGTTCCACCGAAATGCGTGCGCCGCTCCTTGATGAGAAAACAAACGTTCAGATGATGGAGATGCTCGGCCAGCACAACATCGCGGAAAACACCGTCATGGAAAAAGAGGTGATCATAGGCGAGAGAACCGGTGACAAGGATTTTGTTATGGTTGGACATAGGTTTTAGAGTTAAAGCTGTCATGGTGAGGATCTCGAACCATGACGGTGCTACCGAGAGTCACCCTTCGAGAGCCTCAGGGTGACAGGAGAATTCATAGTGAGATAATCGGACAAGCCTTCATTCCACGGTCTGAGCCGAGGCAATTTTGTATTCAAAAGTGTGGAATTTTGAGGGCGTTTTGCTGGCCGTGGGAAGTCCTTCGTCTTAATATGAATAATTTTTGTATTCAATTGAACGACGCGGACAATCTCTTCCGCGAACTCCGCCCAGTTCGTCACTCCATCATTCGTTCGGTGATACATTCCAAAAGGCAGATGATCGGTGAGAAAGGGGAGTATGGCGGGAGCAAGATCGCAAGTAAAGGTGGGAGATCCGATTTGATCGTCCACTACACGCAATTCAGTGCTCTTTTTTGCAAGAGAAAGAATGGTATCCACGAAATTTTTTCCATTCGGACCGTACAGCCATGAAGTACGAATAATATAATGATTCGGAAGAATATTGTGGAGGTATTCTTCTCCCAGCGCCTTGGATGCTCCATACACACTGATCGGATTCCTCGGTGCATCTTCGCGATATCCTGCTTTCGAAGTGCCGTCAAAAACATAATCCGTGGAGAAGTGAATGAGGATGCTGTTCGTAGCTCGGCAAGCCTCCGCCATATTTTTGACCGCTTCCGCATTGACGAGAAACGCCTCTTCTTGATGAGTTTCCGCGCCATCCACGTTCGTATATGCCGCGGCGTTAATGACATGAGTCGGTTTGCGAGAACGAATGGCGGAAAAAAGAGCTTCTCGATCGGAAATATCAAGACCTTCTTGTAAAAATGTCTCAAGGGGAAAATCTTTGAGAGTTTCGCAAAGTTCCGAGCCGAGCATACCGTTTTTTCCGAAGAGAAGTATGTTCATGACAGTTGTTTATACCACTCAACCGTCTCGTGAATTCCTCGTTTAAATGGCATTTTCGGCTTCCAGCCAAGCTCCGACTGAATCTTTTTTGTGTTCAAGCTGTACCGGAAATCATGTCCCGGACGATCCGCGACATATTGAATAAAACTTGCAGATTTTCCAAGTTCAGCAAGAATCATCATGGCCACTTCTTTATTCGTTTTTTCACATTCGCCGCCAATATTATACACTTCTCCAAGCCGTCCTGTATGCAAAACCAGATCAAGAGCCTCACAATTATCCAGAACATAGAGCCAATCACGAATATTACCACCGGTCGCATACAGTGGCACTTTTTTATTCGCGAGCAAATTCTTGATGAA
This sequence comes from Candidatus Peregrinibacteria bacterium, assembly GCA_016235915.1. Classification (GTDB taxonomy): domain Bacteria; phylum Patescibacteriota; class Gracilibacteria; order UBA1369; family JACRIC01; genus JACRIC01. The sequence goes on along the minus strand of JACRIC010000093.1, from coordinate 2,780 downwards.
GAGGGGAATAAGTTTTTCAGGATATTGACGCGGACCGTAGTTATTACTCGACCGAGTTATCAGCGCAGGCAGTTTATAAGTATGAAAATAGGAAAAAACAAGATGATCGCCGGCAGCCTTGCTCGCCGCATAAGGACTTCGCGGCGAAAGAGGAATTTTTTCAGTAAATGAACCTGTTTTACCCAGCGCCCCGTATACTTCATCCGTGGAAATATGAAGAAAACGTTTCACGCGAGCCTCCAAAGCACATTTCAAAAGCGAATGCGTTCCCACCACATTGGTTTGAATAAAAGCGTCCGGATCAGTAATACTCCGATCAACATGCGTTTCTGCCGCGAAATTCACGATATGAGTGAGAGAATATTTTTGAATAATTTTTTTAACCAATTTCGCATCAGCAATATCTCCTTGAATAAAAAAATAGTTCAAATTTTTATCTGTTCCAGAAAGATTTTTCGTATTTCCCGCATACGTCAATTTATCAAAATTTACGATCGTATATTTTGGATACTTTTTGAGTACATGGAGAATGAAATTGGAGCCGATAAATCCCGCTCCACCGGTGACAAGAAGGTTCATAAATATTCGTTCCAATGAAAAGATATGGATGGATCGTCAAAATCAATGCGTCCTTCGTCAGGATCTTTTGGATTATAGGATTTGGTGGTGTGATAAAAAAGCAGAACTGGCTGATCTCCCAGCACTTTATACCCGTGAGCAACACCGATTGGAATTTTAATAAGCATCGGATTATCACCTTCCGCGAGAATGCTCTGCGTTTTTCCAAAAGTCAGAGAATCTTTTCGCATATCGTAAAGTCCCACAAGCGCTCGTCCTTGAGCGATGTACCAAATGTCATCCTGATATTTATGCCAGTGGAAGGCCTTGATAACCCCGGGACGGGTGAGCGTCACGGATGTTTGCCCGAATCGATCGAGCAACGAATCATCATCCCGGAGTATCTCTCGAAAGTACCCGCGATCATCGGGATGGTTTACAATTTTTTTGATGATAACACCGTGGAGCATGGGTGAATGACAGTATTTACGACAAAGTCCGTATCCGCTTCTCCTTTTTATAAGCCTCCAACACATCGGCAACTTCGAAAATAATTTCGCTCCGCACTCGTATGCCACATTCATTGCCCTCTTTCACTTCTTTGACCTTATCTTTCGCTTTTTGCAGACTCACAATCACCCCTTCGCCTATCAAAACATCATTTCGAAAAATCCGAAGCTGAGCCTTATCCTCCATTTTTCCATTGGTAATCTTGCAACCCACAATCATCTCCTTTTTTTCTCGAAGGAAAATCTGCCGAACATCCGCCCGTCCGAGAATCGTTTCCACAATTTCAGGCTCCAGCAACCCGCTTAAGAGTTTTTTCAGATCGTCGCTCAATTTATAAATAATTTCATAGGTGATAACTTCGACATGTTCACGTTCAGCCAATTTTTTCACATTCGCTCCGGCTTCCACATGAAATCCAATCACGAGACCAGAGCTGGCAGAAGCCATCAGGACATCCGATTCCGTAATATGACCGACACCGCAGTGAATAATCTGTATCGCGACTTTCTCATCATGAATTTTGGAAAGTTCTTGTTTAATGGCCTCGAGCGATCCTTCCGTATCGCCTTTTAAAATAATTTTGAGCGTGCGGATTTCACCGCTTTTAATTTTTGACATAATCTCATCCACACCGAGACCGCGCCGCAGAGCCAAACCTTCTTCTCTCTGTGTCAAGATAAGCTCCGCCTGTTTTTTCGCCGTCTTTTCATCCGATGCGACCTGAAGAATATCACCCACTTGCGGCACGCCCGAAAGGCCGGAAATACGCACCGGAGTTCCCGGAGGAGCTTTCCGAATACGTTTTCCCGTATAATCCTGCATAGTTTTGATCCTCCCATGAATCTCTCCAATAACGAAATTATCCATGATACGAAGCGTTCCCGTATTGATGAGCACCGTCGCCTGAGGTCCGAGATTCGTATTCAAATGCGATTCGATGATGGTCGCGACCGCCGGACGAGCAGGATTTGCCTTGAGATTCGCCACATCCGCCACGAGTAAAATATTTTCCAGAAGCTCTTCGATGCCCGTGCCATTAAACGCCGAAACCGGCACCATAATGGTATTTCCACTCCAATCCTCCGGTTGAAGGCCGAGTTCCGCCAGCCGCGCTTTCACCATATCCGGCTTGGCTTCTGGTTTATCCATTTTGGTAATAGCCACGATAATCGGAATTTTCGCCTCTTTCGCATGATTCAGAGCTTCCATGGTTTGCGGTTTCACTCCTTCGTCCGCGGCGACAACAAGAATCGCGATATCCGTGGCCTGAGCTCCGCGAGCTCGCATGGCGGTAAAGGCCTCATGTCCGGGAGTATCGAGAAAAGTAATGAGTTTACCTTTTTTTTCAACTTGATAGGCTCCGATATGTTGGGTGATGCCGCCCGATTCGGTATCAATGACATTCGTTTGACGAATCACGTCAAGGAGTTTCGTTTTTCCATGATCCACATGTCCCATGACCGTGACAATCGGAGGGCGGGTGACAAGAAGGGCGGGATCATCTTCTTGCAAAAGTTTTTGAAGATTTTTTTCCAAAAGATCCGCTATCAAAGCTTTTTCGCGTTTACGCACAATCTTAATGTGCAGATCTCCGGCAATAATGGATGCGGTTTCAAAATCGAGCTTCTGGTTGATATTGGCCAGAATACCATTTTTCATGAGTTCTCCGATGATTTTTGCGGCGGAAATGCCGGATTTTTCCGCGAGTTCTT
>JACRIC010000011.1 GCA_016235915.1 Candidatus Peregrinibacteria bacterium | reverse complement strand
TTAAAAAGAGTATTTGACAGCGCAGGGATTACGATTCCGTGGCCGATACGGACGCTGGATTTTAAAGATGAGCGTTCTAAAAAGATTGCGGAGGAGATTTCAAAAGCAGACATTCCTCTTCAGACTGTGGAACAACCACAAAATATTGAAATCAATGCTCTGGTCAAAACAAAAACCGACCAACAGCCTCAAAAAAAACCGCAAGACACTGGCGCGGAGTTTTTAGAGAAAGCATCTTCAACATTTGAAAATTAAGCTCCGCGCGTTCAAAAAGGCCTCCAAATATTGAGGGGAAAATTTGGAGGCCTTTTAAATCTGACAATCCGGACACCCTATCGATGAGCTAAAAAATTGAAAGCTGACCGAGGGCATTTGGCCCGAATTGTCAGAAAGGAAGAAGGTGACTCGACCTTCCGTAAGGTCCTAAGCCTTGCTTCGGAAATATTTTTAGTCCCTCCGAAGGGACCGCTTTGGTTTGTATTTTGTTTTTTTTAACGCCTTGAATCGAAAACGAAACAAGGCTACCTGGTAAAATACAAAAGCTTTTATTTTTGTTTTATCGGTGCAGGAGAGTCATTTCCAACACCAATCACAAAGCTTAAGAAAGGGAAGAAGTATCGCGGTCATTAGTATTATTCATACTTCTCTACCTTTCTTAAGATTTTCTTGCTACACCAAATTTTCAAAGATCAATGTTTCAGGTCACTATAACGCACACAAAAAAACATGGCAAATAAAATAGATAGACAAAAGAGTGAAAATATTGAATTATGTTACATTGTCATTGCGAGGTCGCCTTGGGCGACCGAAGCAATCTATTCAAACTATCGCGTTATTCTTGGAGATTGCTTCGTCGCTGTTCGAAGACGAACAACTCCTCGCAATGACAGCTTTTCTGTGAAATAATATTCTCATCCATGAAAAAACCATTCAACATCGCAGTTCTCGCATCCACTCGAGGCACCGATCTGCAGGCCATCATTGATGACATACAGTCAGGAACACTGAAAGTCTCTTTACAAGTGGTTGTGAGCAACAAAAAACACTGTTTTGCGCTGAAAAGAGCCAAAAAACAAGGCTTTACAACTCTTTTTGCAAATCCGAAAGGATGTACGCGAGAAACATTCGATCAAAAACTCATAAAAGCACTTGAGACCTACAATATTGATCTTGTGGTTTTGGTCGGATATATGCGAATTTTAAGTCCGGAATTTGTGAAACGGTTCGAGGGACGCATCATAAATGTCCATCCCGCGCTGATTCCGGCATTCAGCGGTCCGAATTTTTTTGGAGCGAACGTGCATGAGGCGGTTATTAAAAGTGGAGTGAAAGAAACGGGCTGTACGATTCACTTTGTGACGGAAGAATGCGATCGTGGTCCGATTATTCTACAAAAAAAGGTCAAAGTCGCACCGAATGACACACCAGAAACATTGAAAGAAAAGGTTCAAGCTTTGGAAAAAAAATGGTATCCGGAGGTGATACGATGGATTGCGGAGGGAAAAGTGTTTTTTAAATAGACCGCACTCCCATGAACGCGGTCTTTTTATGTGCGAAACAAAGTTATTATGCTCTGTCGCGAGAGAAGCTCCGTCGAGGTCGTTCCTCAAGCGGTCGTGCTTCATTGACCGTGAGTTTGCGGCCTTCGAGCTCGGTACCGTTCCACATTTCGATGGCTTTGGTGGCGCCAGCGGCGTCAGCCATTTCCACAAAACCGAAACCTCTCGAGCGGCCTGTTACTCGGTCGCTGATAATTTTCACAGATGTGACTTCTCCTGCTTCCGCAAACGCGGCGCGAAGGGAATCCTCTGTGGTGTTGTAGGAGAGTCCTCCTACGTACAAACGTGTGCCCATACTGTTTTGGATAAAGGATAAGGGCGTAGGACTGCTTATCGTCTAGGCTCTGACTTTTTTCTTAAAAAAACCACGAAGGAAATACTATCCTGCGGTTTCTCTTTTTGAAAGATATGAAACCTGCTGAAAGAAACCCTACGCGGACACTTTGCGCTAAAACAAAACAAAAGTCAATAGTTTTTTTAAAAAAACCATTTTCAGCGCCACCGCCAGAAATATTTTGCGCTGGAAATGAGGTGATGCCAGAAAGGTTTTTGAAAGAGAAGTTTCACCATATTCCCGTCGGAAAGCCGCTTGTGGTAGTGTGTTACCGTCGTTTTCGGAAAATAAACAACGCGTAAATTTTCCAAATGAATTTTTTGACAGAGATCAAAATCCTCCATAAAAAGAAAATACCGCTTGTCAAAGCCGCCAACACGCTCAAAAACCTCTTTGCGCATCAGAAAACAAGCGCCGACAAGCAGATCAACATCAGAAACAGCGTTATGATGAAAATCCTGCATAATGTATTGCCTGAGCCGCTCTTGAAGAGGAGAAAAATGCTTGAGAACCGTCCTTTTGATAATAAGATCCGAAAACGTCATAAATCTCCGACACGAAGGCTGAATCGCCCCATCGTGATAAACGATTTTTGGTCCGAG
>JACRIC010000092.1 GCA_016235915.1 Candidatus Peregrinibacteria bacterium | reverse complement strand
TTTGGGCTAACGGTCAAAACCGCCACAGGAGCGCTGTTTTCGAGAATTTCCACTTTTTCCGTATCAAGAGCTACCTGTCCTTCCGGATCGCGGATCTGCATGGTAATGGTATAATTTCCGGCTTTCGAGAAATTGTAACGGAATCGACCGACCCTCTCAAATTCCGTATCATAACGACCATCGGAATCGAAGTCATAGCGAGCCTGAAGTTGGCTGGTCCGGTATTGTGCGTCGTTGGAAGAAGTTGGATCAATGGTAAAAAGAGTTGCTGGCGTTCCAGCAAGCGGAGTAATGGAAAGATGCGCAGTCGGAGCGGTATTGGCCACCACGGTCACGTCAGCAATAGCGGAGGCTGTATGTCCTGCGGTATCAAGAACCTGAAGGCGCACGGTATAAGCGCCGGTTTCCAAATATCGGTATTGTACATCCTTGGTAGTCGAAAAAGGCGTGTCATAGGTTCCATCATTTTCAAAATCCCATCGAACTTGAAGTTGAGTGGTCCGATCTTCAGAATCGCGTGAACGACTCGCATTGAAACGAAAGGTGGTTTGAAGAGTGCCAGTGGTGCGATCGCTGGAAAGGGGACTATCGGAAGAAATGGAAAAATCAGCAGAAGGAGCCATATCTTCGGAGCGAACCTCGAGGGTCGTATACGCCTCATCTCGAAGGCCGTCGGTATCTTCTACCTGAACGAGGGCAGTGTAATTGCCAGGAGTGAGATAGGTTGTTTGTCCATACGGTTCATTTGCAAAAGTCGTATCAAAAATGCCATCATTGTCAAAATCAAACCTGTAAAGAAGCTTGGCAGGATCCTCATAATCAAAGGAATCAGAGGCATCGAAATAAAAAGTAGATTTTTCGGAAAATCCCACATTCGGATAGACATCCAGAGAAGCCCTCGGAACGCCAGTTCGAGACACGAGAATCATATCCTCGCGGTTTTCTCCGAGTTCGGTGTTATCTTCCTCAAGACCGGTCACAATAATGGAATTGCCATCAGGATCGCGAACCTCGATTCTCGGAGTGTAGTAGCCAATCGCCGGGTATATATAATAGGTATGGCGCTGGGCAATGAAATCCGTATCCCAGGAGTTATCACCATCAAAATCATATCTGACCTCATATTCAGAGGCGGGAATGGCAATCGGGGTCGTAATCTGAACGTCGAATTGGAAAGAGGTGTTTTGGTCTCCTTTTAAAGGAGAAACGGAGAGTCCCGCGTTAAATTGAAGGTCGGAGCTCACGGTTACGGTGATAATGGTGCGGTCGGTGAGGCCGTTATCTCGATCTCGAACCTCGAGAATGACGGTTTTATCACCAGAAGTGGTAAATTGGTACTCGAAGTCACTCCGTCTGCCCCAATCTGTGAACGGTTCGTAGCTATAGTCAAAATTCATCCGGTACTCCAGATTGCGCGAAAACCCACGGCTGTCAGTGGATTTCGAGGCGTCAAAGTCAAAAACCGTATAAATAGAGCCTGCGGAAGGCGAAACGGTGAGAACCGCAGTCGGTCCCATCTGATCTCCGGCAAAAACACTGCTCACAGGCCAGATCATGCCTGCGACCAAAGTGGCCAAAAGGATGTCAGCGAGCCCGATTTTGAATCGGTGTGCGAAGGTTTGCATGGGAATATGGTTAATGAGTGTCATTGAGAACTTACTGTCATTGCGAGGAGCGATGTCACCCTGAGCCCGTCGAAGGGTGAAGCGACGAAGCAATCTCAATGCGCGAGCGCCTCCTTTCACCTCAGGACAACCTTTATAACACAATTTAAAAAAGATGTCAATACAAAGTCAAGTAACTGCTCAGCAACTGTACGATTGCGGAGTAGGAAAAATACCCTCCGGCTTGCGCCGTATATAAAAGTCTGCCCGGGCAGACTTTTGAGTTCATTTCTTGGCTTGAAAAAGCCATTTTATCTTCAAAATTCCTATGGTTGTACTTCAAATATCATGGTTCGACAAGCTCCCCATGACAAGAGTAAAGGTTCTCTAATACGCCTTCGCAAACACCGCTCTCTTTTCCGCAGGTTTTCCGCAAAGAATACATGTCCCTGTTTCCTCTTTTTGCTCAAAAGGAATGCAACGAACCGTGGCAAGGGTTTCTTCGCTGATTTTCGTTTCGCAATCAGGCGAATCGCAGAGATGACTGTACGCAAAACCGCCATCGCCAGAAAAAAACGCCTTAAATTCCTCATAATGATCGATTTTTCGGGAATGGGAGACGAGAAAGTCGGAAGCTTTCTGGAAAAGCGCGCCCTGAATTTCAGATAACAGGTTCAAAACCTCTGAGGGCGCATCTGATTGCAAAATCGCCTTTTTTTCACCCGTATCGCGCCGCACTATCACCACCGCATTTTTTTCAATATCTTTGGGACCGAGCTCCAGTCTCACCGGCACGCCCTTTTTTTCCCATTCGTGAAACTTGTGGCCCGGAGTGAGGTGATCGCGATCGTCAAGACGCACCGCTCCAAAAACGCCGAGTTCTGGAGAAATTTCAGAAAGAGCTTCTTTCAATCGTAAGGCCGCCTTCAGCACTTTTTCGCGTTCCTCCTCACTTTTCCAAATAGGCACGATCACCACCTTGATCGGCGCAATTTTCGGCGGCAACACAAGCCCTTTGTCATCGCTGTGTCCCATAATCAGCGCGCCAATAAGCCGAGTACTCACTCCCCAGCTCGTCTGCCAGACATGCTGAAGCTGTCCAGCGCGGTCAAGATACCGTATCTGAAAAACTTTCGCAAAATTTTGCCCCAAGTTATGAGAAGTTCCGGCTTGAAGCGCTTTTCCATCCTGCATCATGGCCTCGATGGCATACGTGCGAAGGGCTCCAGCGAATTTTTCCCGTTCACTTTTTTGACCGGAAATAACCGGAAGCGCCAAGCAATCTTGAGCAAATTTTTTGTACACCTCAAGCATTTTCATGGTTTCTTCCTCGGCCTGTTCCTCATTTTCATGCGCGGTATGGCCTTCCTGCCACAGAAATTCCGTGGTTCGGAGAAACAGGCGAGTCCGCATCTCCCATCGCACAATATTCGCCCATTGGTTCAATAAAAGCGGAAGATCTCGCCATGACTGAATCCATCGAGACATGGTATCGTGAATGATGGTTTCGGAGGTCGGCCGCACCACAAGTTCTTCTTCAAGTTTCGCCGCGGGATCCACGACAACACCCGCGCCAGAAGAATCATTTTTCAGCCGGTGATGCGTGACCACCGCGCATTCTTTCGCAAAACCTTCCACATGTTCCGCCTCACGGCTCAAAAAAGATTTTGGAATAAAAAGGGGAAAATACGCATTTTCATGGCCGGTTTTTTTAAATTCCGCATCCAGGATTTTTTGAATATTTTCCCAAATGGCGTAACCGTAGGGCTTAATGACCATACAACCCTTCACTACCGAATGTTCGGCAAGACCCGCGGACTCGATCACATCGAGATACCACTGGGAGTAATTTTCTGCGCGGGGAGTAATGCGTTTTTGAGAAGAATCAGGCATGGAGAATAAAGTAAAAAACAATCTTCTTCATGATTACCACGTTTGAGAGACGGGAAGCAAGAAAATGCAGGGAAAAATTTATTGGATAGCCTCAATTTCCCGTTGGATACATTGAGAGTGATACAGTATCTCTGCTTTTGTGATAGAAGCTCGATCACCCTTAAAATACAAAACAAGAGGAATGAACAGTTCGTCTTCCCTTTCAATAAGAAGAATGATGAGCCGAAAGGCATGACTTTTTCCTTTAGGTATGTCCGAAGCTTTGATGCGGATTTTATAAGTATTTGCTCCCAGTGAAATGACGCTTCTTTTTTCAAAAGTTTTGAGTGCTTGGATAACATCATCCAAAAGATGGCGATATTTTTTAAAATAGGGCTTTGCCTGTTTTTTGAAATATTCAGAAATAAAGTATCGTCGCATCGTTTATCGCAAGTCAGCAAATTGTTCTTCTAAAGACGGAAATTGGGTATTTTTAAATTTTTTTGAGACGGCCGTGGTGAATTCGTTTATTCCTTTTTGATATTCGGCCTCAGTAATATCTATTTTGGGGATATTATAGATAAAAAATAATGCTGAAAAACGAAAGAATTCAGCTTTACTCGTAAAGCCCTGCTCCTTGATGACCTTTTGTACTTTTTTTTCAAAAGGTTGAGTGATGGTAAAGTTGATTATCGACATAATGTATGAATTTTATATGGATTCTATATTAATTTTAGATAATCTCAGCAGATTTTGCAAGCAAATTTTTACTTCCCCTCCTCTCCCTCTCGCAGTATCACCACCTCAATATTCTTTGCCACCTTTGGAAGATTCGGCGACCATGACGGCCAAGTGGTGATTCGAGCGCGATTGATTTCCGGAAGATTTTGAATGTAATCGAGGGCTTCTTCTTTGCTTTTTCCCATCGAATGTTCGATTATCTTTTGTGCGAGCCGCGATTCTGACCCTTTTGAAGATTCCAAATTATATTCCTCAATGCCCTTAATGGTTGCCGTCAATTTCATTTTTTTGGAGTCATCATTGATTTCAAAAATTCGATAAAATACAGAAGCTTCATCAATGGTGGCGAGATTCTTATCCGGACTTTTATTATTCGTCAGTTCGGTTTTTAAAATATTGAAAAATTCACCGCGATTATAAGCAATTCCCGAGGCTGACATCTCTGCGCGCACTTCAAAACTCTCCATTTCTTTGCCGGACAAACTATCCGCGATAAAAATCTGCGGTTCCGAGGAGCGAATCGCGAGATCTTCTTCCAAAAGTGAAAGATTCGTGTTGTTTTCCGAATTGAGTTTCGAAACATACTTTGCCAATTCTTCCTCAACCGACGCGCGAATCGCAGTTTTCGCTTTTTCCCGAGCGGCCACAATATCCTCATCCGAAACGACATGAACCACGCTCGTGGTCCCTCCCGTAAACGGCTCGCTACTCTTCCCGTACAGCTGTTTTTGACTGCTCTCCCTGAGCCCCGGAAGAAAAAACTCACTCTTTCCGATATTTCCCCGCTCGCCAATTGGCTGGTCGTACGCATCAAACGGGTCGGCTTGCACCGCGATCTCCAGCGTGCCAAAGCCCTGCGCCCCGGCCCGCGGCACGGTCACTGAAGAAGTGAGTCGAAAGATCAACCCCTCCTTGGTTTGAAACCGCGTTTTGGAAACCAGCGGCCAATCATGTGCGGTCTCATTGGTCACCGTAATTTTTCCCACGGCATTCTGTCCCTTAGAAATTTTCCCCGTGGAAAAATACGACAGAGTTTTTGAGATCGTGGCCGTAACGGGATACGAGGCAATCATATGATCCGGCCGGAGAGAAAGCTCATACGCATTGACTCCGGAATCCGCGAGTGTCACATTGACCGAAATTTCGATAACATTTGAGTTCGGCGTCACGGAAATGGTGGCGCCGGGAAGCGTCACAGAGCCAATGAAAAAAAGCAGAACCAGACTGGTGAGAGAAAGCGCGGTGATCATTTTGCGGCGCGCGGAAAAAATCGAAAAAAATCTGGAAAAATTCGGCCGATTCAAACGGAACGGCGAAGAAAATTTCACGGTGTTTCCTTGCGCTTTTTGAACAATTTCAAAAATGGACATTTTTTTTCTGCGGAGCTTCGTCGGTTCGTCATTGGAAATGGGATTGCTGACGGCTTTGAGCGGAGCAATGCGGGGAGTTTTCGACGCAACCTCGTTTTTCAGATCCTTGGATTTTTCGATTCGATCAAACACCGCCATACCCGCGAGTCGAGCAAGGCGAATCCCCACGGGATCATTCGTCACAAGAGAAATTTTTTTTCCGAGATCCGCGAGTTTCCGTTTAAGAATTTTCAGATGAACAACACTGGAAAAAAGAACAGCGCGGCTGGGAACCACGAGATAAATATCATTCATAGCCAGCGGCTTGATGCGTTCAAAAATGTCCGTGATCTCGTCATCGATATCGAGGTAAATGACGTGTTTCAGCGGCACGCGCATAGATTCGTCGGTATTTTTTTTCTTGTCGGGCATGGATGAATTGTTATTTACAGAGCCTTACACCTGCATCAGCCTCACCACTTTTCGAAGCACATTTCCCAGAATCTTTTCCTCTCCAAAAAGATCGAGCGCGAGGTGCGCGAGCGCGAGAGGAGTCACGTCTTGAAGAGTGGTGAGCATTCCGGTGGTGTCCTCCATCGTGAGGAGGTGTTTCGGTTCGAGCAGGGTGACGGAAGGTTTTCGAGGGAAAGGAAGAGACTGTATCCATTCCCGTTCCTGAAGAGCCACGCTCAACTCTGGCAGAAAAGCCCCTCCTCCACACAGATATATTCGCGGCGGAAGTTCAGCTTCCGAAAATTCTCCGAGAGTCAGAATCACGCCCTGCATCCACACGTCGCAATCACTTCGGAGACATTCCTGCACGATTTTTTGCGATTGTTTTTCAAGTTCCTGCGAAGCGTAGGCGATTTTAATATCCTCAGCCTCGTCGAACGAGACATTAAGCGCCTGAGAAAGCCGTTTGCTAAAGGTTTTTCCGCCAATGGCAAACATTTTTGTTCCTTGAAGAATTCCATCAGACACGACGGCGATATCGGTCGTCCCGCCACCAATATCAATAAAAATACTGCTTTTCCCGCGTTTTTCATCGGAAGAAAAGCAATGTGCCAGAGCATACGGTTCCGCGGTAATGGCGAGAAGATCGGTGGAAAGCTCCGCGGCAATGGTCTGAAGCACCCCGTAATGGATAAGTGGAGAAAACGCGTTAAAAAAACTCATGCGCACCTCTTTTCCCTGAAAGCCGATGGGATTGCTGATTTTATAGCCGTCAATCCGAACATCGGTGATGGCCGCGTGAATGAGCTTGAGATCGATTTCATTCCAGCCGGTTTCATGAGAAAGCTGTGAGCGAATATGGTCAAAAGCCTTCCACTGGAGTTTGTGGATAATGGTATTGAGCTCGTCGAAATTGATTTTTTGTTCAGGATCCTGACGCGGGTAGGTCGAGGTAAAAATAGCTCCCTTCACCAATTCTCCCGCAATACCCATAATGAGTCCGCCAGCGCGTTCTCCCGCCATTTTTTCAGCTTCGGAAATAGCTGACTGGCAGTTTCTGATGACACTGGCAATATCCGTGACCGAGCCGCTTTGCATATCCCCGGGCCTCTGCTTTTTTTTGCCGACGCCGATTACGAGTTCCTTTTTTTCTTCGTGAAGGCAAATCACCGCTTTGACCGTATCCGTGCCAATATCAAGAGCGAGGAGAGAGGCATTCTCTCGTCGCAGTGGATGTTTTTTTTTGAAAAATTCGAGCATTTTTTTAGAATGTTCTTAGAAATTCTGCTGTGTTCTTGAATGCTTTAAATATATTTTAAAAATTACTTTGAGTATAGCGTATAAATATTTTTTTTGAAGTAAAAAATCCTGATATATGCCCATGGCGGGATTAAAATTTATTGCATAATTATTTTTTTCCATCAGAAGCAGTTATTAAGAAAGCCTTAATAACTGAATTTTCCATAAATTTATTCCGCAAGTAAATTTTTAATAATCTTAATCATGACTTCCTTATCCTTCGGGTCGCTTTCGGCAATCAAAAGAGCAAGGGCAACAAGCGCATTGTCATTGATTTTCCGTTCGCCGGATTTTTTAAAAAGATAATTTGACCTATCCAGAAAATAGACGAATAAAAATGCCGCCGAACGTTTATTGCCGTCAGAAAATGGATGATCTTTGATAATGAGATAAAGGAGATGCGACGCTTTATCCTCAATGGTCGGATATAATTCTTTTTTGTCAAAAGTCTGATACAACCCTTTGATAATTCCTTCCAAATTCCCGCCACGCTCTTGTCCAAACAAATCGCCAGCTTCTTTTTTGGCTATCAGTGCTTTTTTGAGTTCAGCGATAATTTTTACGCAATCCTCATATTTCAAAACAAACTTTGTTTTTTTGCCTTTCTGTTCGCCAAGTTTCCCTTTGTCGTACTGCTCCAACAAAGAAAGCGTTTTAGAATAATCGGCGAGCAGATTTAAAATTTCCGTTTCCTGTCCTTTTAATAGCTCTTTTTGAGACTGCTTTTGCAAAAATAAAACTGCTTCTTGCAGTTCATGAAATTTATTTTCCGTTTCCAAAAGTCGCTTTTCGTTGATGGTATAACCTTCCATAATATGCAGACGCAGGGTTTTGGTTGCCCATTGACGAAACTTTGTGGCATGTGCCGAATTTACTCTGTAGCCGATAGAGAGAATCAAATCAAGATTATAGTACTCAATTTTTCTGGCGATTTTTCTTTTCCCTTCAGTTTGAACCGTTTCCAAAATGGAAACAGTTGACTTTTTGTCCAATTCACCGATGTTAAAAATATTTTTAGTGTGTTTGGAAATAGCTGATTTTTGCACATGAAAAAGCTCGCCCACTTGTTGCTGGGTCAAAAAAATCGTTTCCTTGTTCACGTCAAGACGCACCTCTACTGCTCCGCTTGGTGTCTGATAAATTGCAATTTGTTTATTTTCTTTTTTCATAATTGAGGAACATTAAGAAAAATGTACCAATTACACAATTTCTTTCAAAGCTTCTTGCCATGGAAGAAGAGTGACCTTATCTATGGTTCTTCTATGAGGTTCGAGACATGCACAAAAAAGTTCTGCATTCGGACAGACTGCTAAAAATGACTTGAGTCCTGTCAAATGAGCAGGAGTAATATGATCGGTGGCTTTGATCTCAATGGCGAAAGTTTTACCAACAGGCGTTTCAATAATCAGATCAACTTCCGCGCCGGAATTCGTTCGATAGAAGGAAAAAGTATAATCTTTTTTTTGATAATGAGCTTCTCGCATGACTTCCAAAATAAAAAAATGTTCAAATGCTGTTCCAAATTCGGAAGTATGAGGAGAAAGTGGGACCGTAAGCTTTTGTGTCAAAGCTCTGACGACGCCGGTATCAAAAAAATAAAATTTCGGGTGTTTTGAAAGACGCCTGCGCACAGATTTGGCATACGGATAAAGAAATTGACCAATGAGGGTGTCTTCCAATATCTCAAAATAGGCTTTAATGGTTTGATAGGAAACGCCGATCATGTTGGAAAGTCCTGAGAGATGAATTTGATGACCATTGTCATCAGCGGCAAGAGATAAAAATCGGATAAAAGAAGAAAGATTGCGAAGTTGCGCTTCGGCTTCGATTTCTTCCTTCAAATAAGTGTTGATGTAGGCTCTGAGGCGATCCATGGCTTCTTCTTGAGATTTTTCAAGATAGACAACCGGAAGACTTCCAAATTGGAGCGTTTTCTGAAGGAAAAATTGCTTTCCAAGCTCAGAAAAACTCAAAGGAAACAGTTGATACGTCAACGCGCGACCAGCCAGGAGATTTGCTTTTGATCGTTCCAATTTTCGGGCGCTCGATCCCGTAAGAACAAAATGAGGAGAATTTGGTTGTTCCAGAATCCAATGAACTTCATTTAAGATATCAGGAATGCGTTGAATTTCGTCTATCACGATATGCGTAATATGATTTGGGCGAGCCAGAACTTCTTCACGAAAGAGATACGGATACGAAGAAAGGCGAGTAAAAGTTTCCGATTTGAGAAAATCATACCAATAGCTCCTTTTTTCCGAAAAAATACTACGCAGAAGCGTGCTTTTCCCTGTTTGACGGGGGCCAAAGAGGAAAAAACTTTTATTCAGGGGGAGACGAATGGATCTTTGAATCATAGAAACTCCATGTTATGCCTTGCTAAATCTCCATACTGCTTCTATTTTACCGTGCATTTTAGAAGTTGTAAAGATAATAAGTATGCACGTCATCCTACCGAATTTTTCGATAAATATCATGCGGACCGATATCAAGGAGAAGAATGGTGTCTTGAGATGATGGGCTAAAAATTACTCGATAATTTCTGTCTACGCGAAAAGACCAAATATTTTTATGACGAGGTTCAAGTTTTTCGGTATGGAGCGAAGGATGAAAAATATTCTCAAGAAAAAGTTGAAATCGTTTTTTTACTTTTTGTTTCGTAAGTTTCTGGAGTTTTTCGAAAGAAGCCCGAAAACGCGCGGTTTCAATGATTTTCATACCAGAGATTTTAGAAACTCTGCTGTATTTTTAAATGTTTTTATTCGACTGTTCTTCATATCTTCCTCGGCTTTCTCCATACGATTCATAAAATCTTCAGTATAGAGATTCGTTGATTGCATGGCAGAAACAAATCCCATTTCTTCAAATGGCCTGATTTCAAAAATCGGCTTTGATCTCCAGACCACAATGAAATGAACTCCGTTTTTAATGTCTTCTCGTATTTTTTTTGTTTTTGTCTGAAGTTCTTTCATGCCAATTATTTTTGTCATGTTTAAAATATATTTTAAAGACTATTTTAAGTATAGCGTAGAAGGAGAGTTAAAATCAAGAAATTTTTGAAGAAATGTGATTGAGTAAATCATTTTTTATCACAATTTTTTCTATCACAGCCCCCGCTTCACCCTCCTCGCCTTCTCGATTGCCCATGTCAGCCAGTAATTCGGCTTTAAAACCAAATCTTTCGCATGCAGATAATTTTCGCTGTATCCTCCGAAACCCTTTTTAAAAAGTGAAAGCCCCGCCCACGGATGATTCGGCCGATCGTCAGGAGAAATTCCCCAAAAATTGTAAACGGAAAGTCCGCGCCGCTTTGCCTCTTGGATAATACGCCACTGCACAAGATACGAAGCGGGAACCTCCCGAAACGCAGAAAGAGACGCTCCGTGATGGTAAAAAGCCGTTTTCCCATAAAAAACAATGACGGCTCCGGAAATAACTTGCCCCTCATGTTTGGCAAGAAAAACAGAGATTTGCTCATCTCCGCGAAAAGCCTCCATTTCCTTTTGCAAATATTCAAAGGAAAAAGGCACAAAACGCTGACGCTCCACCGTATCTTCATGAATCCGATAAAATTCGCGTAAAAAAGAGTCGTCGGAGGATTGCGAAACCGTGACACCCATTTTGGAAGCTCGCCGCACGAGGTACCGAGTAGTTTTTCTCATGCCAGCCATGAGGGTTTCTTCCGATGGCGCCAGATCGAGATTCCAAGTAAGCTCCGGATGCATCATATGAATCGGCGCGTTTCGAAAACCGGCCTCCGTAAAAAGGGCATCGTTTTCGCGCGAGGCGGGGAGAAGCGGACAAAGACGGATAAAACTTACTGTTTCACGGATACCCAGATTTTTGAGAGCGGTAAAAAGCGCCGAGCGCAATTCACCATCACGAAAGTCCGAAAGAAGAGGCCCGTGTGGACATAAGAGAAAAGATCCTCGCCGCGCGCATACTTTCACGAGTAACGCAAGCCCTTCCACCGTTTCACCAGAAAAAACGCCAAGTCGAAAAACTCGGTTTCCCAGAGCCGCTTGAAACTCTCCCCAATTCCACGAATGCAGAAAACTTTGCGACCAGACGCGAACACTGCAAGCGCCTTCCCACACCGATTTTTGAGAAATTTCCCGTATTTCCATGTTTACATTTTTCAGAAATTCCTTTTACTTTTCCTTCAAAAATCTCACAATCTCCATCGCCTGTTCCCTCGTAGTATTGATATGAGTCGGAAGATTGAGGATACTTTCCGCCATGCGTTGAGCAACGGGACACGACCCATTTTTATATAAAAACGCCGCAAGATCAGTCGAATCCGGTGAAATGACCTGTGTGTACCAATCGCCAAGAAGAAATCCTCTCTTCCATGCTTTTTTCAGAATTTCGTGAGCACGTGGAGTCATCACGGAATATCGAAGCAGAGTCTCTCCTTGTTTTTTCATCGGCAGACGCATCCGGAGCTCCGAAAGATGTTCCGTATACATATCCGAAATTTCGACGCGATGCCGCTCCAAGAGTTCAAGTTTGCCAAATTGATGGAGCGCCAGACCTGCGAGCGCATTTGGCAATTTTGCTGGGAAATATAAAGGTTTGCCCGCAGTCCGTTCAATTTTTGAAACCGCCAGAGAAAGAAGTCCCAATTTTTGAAAAAGAACGAGCAAAACTTTCCCAAGATGAAAAAAAGAGTAAATGGGAAGCAAGAAAGCAAAGAGCAAGGGATGAATGATTTGTTGAAAAATCCAAAATCGAGAAGGAAGAGAAAGTTGCTCAGAAAAATGGCGCAGATTTTTTCCGGCCTTATGTTGAAAACAAATCGCCATGCCGCCGTACACACTGGAAATAACCTTATCTCTCCCAAAGCTGAAAAAAGCCGCATCGCCAAAAGTTCCGAGTTTTTTACCATGAACACTATTTCCAATGGTGTGAGCGCAGTCCTCGATCACAGGAATTTCTCTCTGCCGTGCAATGTCCATAATCCGCTCGATATCGGAAGAAACCCCAAACGTATGCTGGACAATAATCGCCTTTACCCGCGACGTCAGCTTTGCCTCGAGATCATGGGGATCCATAGAAAGCGTTTCTTCGGCGACGTCGATGTAGAGCGGTTTTGCGCCAATCCAGAGAATCGGAGCGATGGCCGCAGAACAGGTGAAAGCCTGGACCGCCACCTGATCGCCCTCTCCGATGCGAAAAGAAGAAAGAAGCGCGAAAAGCGCGGATCTGCCACTATTAAAGGCCGCCGCATGTTTGACATCGAAAAACTCTCGAAAAACCCGTTCGAAATCAGAAGAAAAATCTCCCTCCTTCCATTTCCATGGAATGAACAGCATTTTCAGCGCTATCCACAGGTCATCTTTGGAAACATTGGGCGACAGCGAAATGGAAATGGGTTTAAATGGGTTTCGAGACATAAATGCGAGATTGAAAGCGTGTTAAAAAAATGTCATCGACTCTTTTTTAAAACATCAATAATCTGTTTTGGAATCCTGTTTTCAAGAAGAATAACATCATCTTCGGACACATATTTCAAAACCTTCCCCATAATCTCTTTTGGAGCGTTTATTTGCAAGATGTTTTCTGGTCGCATCCCGGCCGACACCGCGCCTTGGCGAAAAGCTTCAAATCCATCCGGTGTCGTAAATATCGCGAGATCGAGAATTTTTCCGGCAACTTCACCAACCTTCCTGTGCGCTTCTTCTGTTTTTTCTCCAAGCTCAATCATACTCCTCATGACGAGAATTTTCCGTCGTTTCCCATACTCTGCCAGATATTCCAGCGCAGACAGAACTCCATCGGGATTCGCGCTGTAGGTATCGTCAATAACCGTCGCGCCGTGAATGCCCGGCAGAATCGAAAGTATCTTGGAAGGAAGCCGAATATCACCGCTGGCATTTCGTATTTGAGAGAGAGTCATTCCGAGAAAATCAGCCACGGCCACCGCCGCCAGATAATTGGAAATATTGTGCGCGCCGGGAACTGGTAAGGTGAATTCTCGCGATTCATTTTCCGCGTGGAGCGTAAAAGTGGAAGAATCGTATTCATTTTCAATATCAGTTGCAAAAAAAGAAGCTCCTCGAAAATTTTCCGGTTTGACGGCATAAAGCGTTTTTGGAATCGGAGTTTTGGCAAAAAGTTCGTGGCACAACGCATTATCCCCATTAAAAATCGCAAGTCCATCAGCGGGAAGAGCCTTGATAAGTTCATATTTCGCTTGTTGAATGTTGTCCAAAGAGCCAAAAAGCGCGAGATGTTGCGGCGAAACCGCAGTGAGTATTCCGATTTTCGGCTGAACCATACGGCAGATAGCCGCAATTTCGCCAATTCGATACGCACCCATTTCCACAATAAAAATTTCGTGTTCAGGTTTCAGATTTTTTAAAATGGTTTTTGCCACGCCGATTTCACTATTCACATTGCCTTCGGTTTTCAGGACTTTATACTGTTTTGAAAGAATGGACGCGAGAAAATGCTTGGTCGTGCTTTTGCCGAAACTGCCCGTAATTCCAATAACGATCAGTCGTGGAAAAGACTGTATCTTCCGTCTCGCCGCGCGAAAAATAAATCCTTTCACAATAAAAGTGGCGATTTGCAGAAGAATCAGCCAGAAAATAAATATAAAAGGGAGGAGGAGGTTGATGAAAAACGGAAGAGGCAAAAAAATACCGATAGTGCTGGAGAGAACTCGAAAGGATTTGATGAAAAATACATTGAAACTGAAAGCAAGAGGAGCAAAAAGGTATGCCTCACTTCCAAATACCAGAAAAAAGAGAGCGAGTGCTTTGTAAGTACCGTGAGGATGAGGAAGCGTGCGACGAAATATTCGTATAAAGACTGTCAAAGCGGTTAAAATATAGAAAATAAGCGTTACGAAAAAAGAAGAAAAAATCCCGGGATACAAAGAAAGAAGAGAAAAAAGAAGTATCAGCGCACCATACATAAAAAATGTCGGACAAAAAAGAAAGCGCTGTCCTTCGCGAGTTTTGAAAAAATCTCGCAAACGGTCAAAACGATATTCTTTTCGTTGAACAATCTCGATCAACCGCAGTGTCTGAGCGGCAACGGTTATGAAGATGAGGAAAGGGAAAATAATGAAGAAAAAGCCCATAAGATCAAGAATTGAGAAATTGAGAAACACTCTTCGCAAGCTCTTCTGGAACCTCAAGATGCACTCCATGCCGCACCTCCGGAAAAATTTTCAAAGTCGCATTCGGAATTTCTTTGGCCATAATGTGCGCAGAAGTCGCCGGCGTCATTTTATCACGATCCCCCCAAAGAATGAGGGTCGGCGCAGAAATACGCGAAAGATACGGACGAAGATCCTCGGAAATCACTTTCAGAAAGGTTTCTCGGTTTTTTCCAACATGTTCATAATCATGACTTCCAGAAAATCCATAGAGCGCTCGTCGTGCCAAAGCAGAAAATGGTCGCAGAAATGGCAGGGAAAACAGCCGTTTGCCCAGAACTGCTGAAACCGAAGCAAGGCGCATTCGGAGCGAAGGCGGATTTTTTATCCCAGCGGAAGCCACCAAAATAAGTTTTTCGACTTTTTCTGGATGCTGACTCGCGAGCTTGATGGCGATTCTTCCACCAAAAGAATGGCCGAGCAGAGAAACTCGAGAAAGTTTCCAATGCCGCATCATGTCCTGTACTGCCTCGACATAATCGTCAACAGACCAACCTTGCGTCCCATCTTTTGAGGCCCCCGGCGCCTCGCTTTTCCCGAAACCAGGAAGATCCGGTGCATAGACGCGAAACCCCTGTTTTGTAAGGAGCTCTTTCACGGTTGTCCATGATTCACTCGACCCTCTCCAACCATGAAGAATCAACAATGGACGATACTTTTGATCAACAATTTTCATTTGATCCTATCTTACCCGAACAAAATCCAAAACCCTCGAAAATGACCATTGACAAATGTAAATTATATGATACAATAACACGATACACGTATTTTCTTACCCCAAAACAAACATGAAAGACCGACGTCACCGCTACTCGGAATCCTTTACCGAGTATCTCCAAAAAAAATACGCAATCATGAGCGCGGGAGTTTTCCTCGTAGTCATGATGATTTCTGCTCCTTTTTTAGGGGCGAACGGCATTGCGAGTCTTATCGGACAGGATACCACGACGGAAACAACGACTTCTGAAACAACAATGCCCACAGACATGCCTTCGGATATGGACAATATACAGTGGGATGGCAATGAGGAAAGTGGCGGCCAAATAAATGAAATAGGCATTCCAGAGCCAAGCGACGATTGGCAACAAGAGGACATGGGCGACATGAACCAACCGAACGAAGACTGGCAGAAACAAGACATGAACATGCAGGAACCTCAAGAGCCCATGCAAGAAGAACCCATGCGACAGGAACAAGTCTGCGGTCAAGACGGTAAAACGTATACGAGCGAAGACGAAGCGACTTCAGCAGGGACAGAAATGGAACATTGGGGAGAGTGCGGAAAAGCGAGCGCACGAGAAATCCGCGATATGGAACGTCAAATGAAAGGTTCGAACGATTTTGACTTTCCGCGTCTGACAAAAGACCTCAAGAGAAGCGTCAAAAAGATCGATCAGGTGATAAAAGGAATAGAAAAATATGTGGCAAAAGCTGAAAAGAAAGGCATAAGCGGAGATTTTACCACGTATACCTCGGGAAAAATCGCAGAGCTTACAGCTGATAAAAGCGATATGGAAGCCATCGCGAGCGATATCGTACGATATCAAGGCATGGCAAAAACGTACCTCGAAGAATTGAAAAACCGCCTCTCCGCGGTAAAATCCGGCGAACGAAACGGCCAGTATTTCTGGAATTATTCTTCAAGACAGGATCTTTTCTGGCTGATGAAGGATGCGGCGGAACGACATGTGGATAAATATCGCAATGAAGGATATTACGATTTCCTGCGAGAATTTGTAAAACAAAGATTCGAAGCCGCGGTGCAAGGAGTCATCGCGAGTGTCGACTGGAGTGTTCAGGATGATATTGAACAACATTTTTCTGATCAGCGAGCGCAAATCGACGCGATCATTGAACAAATGGACGCAATCCAAGTTGAGGCCGAGAGCCTTTTAAATGATGAATCTTTGAATCGAGATGATTTTGAAAGCGCCAGGCAGGATCTGCGAGATGAAAGAGACAGCATCATGTCTGATATGGAGGATATCTGGGAGCTTGATCGTGATTTCTGGGATTCCGAACCGTGGAGAGAGATGGATGCAATCTGGAAAGAGATTCAGTGGGCGCAGGAAAGCAGTTTTGCTCTCAAGGATCTGGAAAATATGATCGCCGAGATCAATGTGGCCAGAAAAGTCATGCCGGTAGGCGCCAGTATATATGAAGAGCCGGCGGCCATAAAAACGTGGAACGAATTAGCGAAACTCATTGATGAAAAAGTCATGCCCGCGGCCGAAAAGGCGAAAGAAAAAGCGCTGGAACTGCATAATCCCGAGGTCATCTGGCATTTCTTTGACAAAGTGATGGATCCTTTGACGCGCTACATAGAGCCAAAAATTGGTTATCTGGCCGATCTTTTCT
>JACRIC010000091.1 GCA_016235915.1 Candidatus Peregrinibacteria bacterium | reverse complement strand
TTCATCCGTTGAAAATATGAAAATTATCTTATCACTATACCATAAAAACGATTATTTTTCAATCAAAAATTCCGCTCCCAATCCGTATCATCGTTGCTCCGCATTCAAGAGCGGGAATAAAATCTCCGCTCATTCCCATGGACAAATACTGCAAATCCATACCGGAAAATTTCGCCGTCCTCATTTGTTCAAATAATGAGTGCAAAGCCTGAAAATATTTTTTCTGTTCCGCCTCATCCGCTTCCAGACGCCCGATGGTCATAAAACCCTGAATCTTCAAATGAGGCCAAAGCAGAGCTTTTTTTAAAAAATCCTCCATATTTTCCTCAAATATCCCAAATTTTCGCGGATCCCTCGCAATATTCACCTGAATCAATACAGGCAGAACCTTTCCTGTCGCCTTTGCCGCTACATTCAAAGCGCCAGCAAGCCTTTCACTGTCCACGGATTCAATCATATCAAAAAGCTCTACCGCCTTGTTTACCTTATTCGTCTGAAGATGCCCGATGAAATGTTTTTGAACCGAAAGCGCTCCGAGCAAAGCAAATTTTTCCTCCGATTCTTGCACGCGATTTTCTCCGATCACCTTCACGCCACACCGAATGGCTTCTCGAATCTCAGATACGCTCCGATTTTTCGTCACCGCCACGAGCGTTACTTTCTCGGGATAAGGAGAATGAATCTGAATAGTATCCAAAATTTTTCGAATATTTTTTTCAATCATTGGAGAAAACTTTTACAGGAACGACGAAGCAATCTTCAAACCACATAGAAACCTTGCCCCACCCTGACTCTTATAGTAGTATCAAGCTACACTGTATCACAACAGCAAACCATATGCTCCCTGTCGTCGCAATCGTGGGACGGCCGAATACCGGAAAATCAACGCTGTTCAACAGGCTCATTGGCAAACGCTATGCTATCGAATCCAATATACCCGGCACCACACGCGATCGTATTTATCAGCGCCTCACACTCCGCGATTTCACCATCATGCTCGTAGATACCGGCGGTCTTTCTTTTGAAACAAAAAGCGAGATAGAAGGAAATGTCCACATGCAAACGAAAATCGCGATAAGCGAAGCGGACGTAGTACTGTTTGTCACGGATGCGAGACAGGAATTGACCGCGGATGATTTCGAAGCCGCAAACATGCTCCGAAAAGCCAAAAAACCGACGGTGCTTATCGCGAACAAGTGCGATCATGTGAAGATCGAAGAAAAAAGCTTCAATCTGTATGAGCTGGGTTTTGGCGAACCTTTGCCGATTTCGGCCATCCAAGGAATCGGAGTAGAACATGTGGAAGCCAATATCGCCAAAGAACTCGCGCGTCAAAAATTTCAATGCGGAAAACCGCTCGCACCTTCCAAATCAATCAAGATTGCTTTTGTCGGACGTCCGAATGTTGGAAAATCATCGCTGGTAAACGCAATAGTGGATGAAAACCGCACGCTGGTCTCTGATACACCCGGAACCACTCGAGACGCAACCAATATTGAAGTGGAATATAACGGCTCCGCATTTACGCTCATTGACACCGCGGGAGTCAGAAGAACGGGGAAAGTGGGAAAAGGGCTGGAATATTTCAGCGTGCTTCGGAGTCTTCAGTCAGTGGAAGAGTGTGATACGGCCGTCCTCATCCTCGACTACGAATCAGGTGTGGCGCGGCAAGATCTTCGGGTGGCGCATTATATTCTCGAATCATTCAAAGGGCTAATTTTGGTCGTCAACAAATGCGATCTCATGGAAAAACGTGATGAGGAAGAAAATCAGCTCATTTCGAGCCTGAAAAAAAAGTTCGTCTTTATTCCGTGGACACCAGTGATATTCGCTTCAGCGCTCACGAAACAAAATATTTTTAAAATTTTTGATCTGGCCGTGGAAATATACGCGGAGAGAAAAAAAATGATTGATCCGAAAGATTTTCGAATATTGGTAAAAAAACTGCAATACGAAAATGTGCCCATGGGACCTTCGCGAAAAAAACTCAAAATCCATTCCGCTCTGCAAAAAGGAGTGAATCCGCCGCACTTTGTGTTCTCGGTGAATGATAAAGACAGCATTCACTTTTCATTTCGACGGTACGTGGAAAGAAGAATTCGCGAAACATATGGTTTTACCGGAACCGGGATACGATTGGAATTTGTGAATAAGAAATAAAAGAATGTGGCAGGGCTTTCACTTGAGGACATTGCCGAGCAATTGGGAACCGTCCTTACAAGCGACTATCTGATAACGCGTCTGCCAATCGCGTTATC
>JACRIC010000089.1 GCA_016235915.1 Candidatus Peregrinibacteria bacterium | reverse complement strand
TCGAACCTTAACCGGAAGTGAAAGATTATACATATCAAACAATTTTAAAACTTACGCGAGACCAAATATAATACGAAGAAGAGAAAAAGGCAAGCTGGAATTGCCTAAGGAACCTCTCAAAATCGTTGCAATGCAAGGCGGCAAGCCGTTTTCGGGGAGCCGTACTTCCGTGGTACGGCGACGAAAAAACGGCGTAGCCAACCCTTCGACAAAGCTCAGGGTAAACTCCGCAGTGCACGATTTTCAGAGGTTCCCTATGACAATCTCCCTTTATAATCCTCATATCCAAATTTTCTAAAAAGCTCAAACCGATCATCTTCCCGCCACATACCAAGCGAAGGCAAATTCACACCGTTAAACGTGTTATTTTTCACAAAAGTATAATGAATCATATCATTGAAAATCACGCGATCCCCCACTCGCGGCTCTTTTTCAAAAGAATAATCTCCAACATAATCCCCAGCCATGCAAGTCAAACCGCCAATCCGATAGCGCGGCAAGGGAACCTCTGAAAAACTTGATTTCGTAACGAAATTTTCACGCTTTGAGCGAAAACGCTGACCGCGCGACGAAACCGTATCAGATGAAGATACGGTAAGGACCGATGAAGCGTTTGGAGCCAAAGCGTGAAAATTGCAGTCGGTAGCAAGTTTTTCAGAGGTTCCCAAACCCTCCACCGCATCAGAAGCCCCAAGAATTTTCGGTTTATACGGCATCTCCAAACAATCTGGCATATGCGCCGAAACCGACGTATCCAGCATCAAAACGGAAATCCCCTTATGCTCCACAATATCGAGAACCGTAGAAACCAGATACCCCGTTTCCCACACAAAAGCCGCACCCGGCTCAAGAATCACAGAAATGCCATATTTTTCAGCAACGGCGCGAAGAAGACGAATAAGGTGTTCGATATCATATCCTTTCCGGGTCATCAGATGCCCACCGCCCATATTGAGCCACCGAATTTGTTTCAAATAAGCGCCAAATTTTTCTTCAATAACGGCTAAAGTTCGTTCCAGCGCAAAAGAATCGCCTTCGCAAAGATTATGAAAATGAAGCCCTTCTATGCCATCCGGAAGCCGATCTCCCAATTTTTCCACAGGAATACCGAGTCGGGAACCCGGAACGCTCGGATTATACAGATCACAGGACACTTCATTGTGTTCCGGATTGATGCGAAGACCGCAGGAAATCTTTTTTTCGCTCGATCGAATCGCTCCGCGAAATTTTCCCCACTCTGTCAGCGAATTAAAAGTAACATGATTACAATATTGCATCATTTTCGAAAATTCACTCTCCTGATACGCCGGACAATATCCATGCACCTCCCCTCCAAATTCCTCATGCCCCAGCCTCGCTTCATGCAGAGAACTCGCCGTAGTCCCCTGAAAATACGGCTGAAAATATGGAAAAGTTTTCCACATGGCAAACCCTTTCAGCGCGAGAATAATTTTCGCGCCGCTTCGCTTTTGCACATCATCAATGAGAAGAATATTGCGCTTGAGCAACGATTCGTCAATGACGTAGCAGGGACTGGGAATATTTTCAAAACGAATAGACATGGTGTCAAGTGTAGAAAATTTTCACTGGTATCGCAAGAAAACCCTCTTCATTGTATTTTCAAAATACGATCCACGCGAAAGTGACGCATTTCCTGACGTTTCAAACAAAAAGCCTCTATTCCAAAAAAAGTTTTTCCCAAATATTCCAAATCTCCGATATATTTTGGCTGTATGGTTCGATGGGATTTGACATCATTGGTTTTGAGATAAATCATTTCAATGGTTTCATCTTTT
This sequence comes from Candidatus Peregrinibacteria bacterium, assembly GCA_016235915.1. Lineage (GTDB taxonomy): Bacteria > Patescibacteriota > Gracilibacteria > UBA1369 > JACRIC01 > JACRIC01. Next base: position 4,372 of record JACRIC010000089.1, on the reverse strand, counting down.
TCAATGGCATCTTTGATCCGTTTTATTTTTATTTCCAAAGGCAACTCTTTTTCAGAAATCGCATATTGATAACGAGTCAAAAAACGCATAATGCGATAATCAATCCAAATATGCTTTTTTTGAATCGGTTTTTTGAGCACCATGCCGGAAAAACTCGTACAACGACTGATGGCCACATACACTTGCCCCTGCACAAAACTGCCACGGCCAAGATCAATCACCACATTATCAAAAGTTTTCCCTTGACTCTTATGAATCGTGATCGCCCACGCTAAACGAATCGGATATTGCGTGAAAGAACCGATAATTTCAACATCCAGATGCCCTCTTTTCTTATTAAAAAAATACCGAAAAATTTCCCACGTACAAGGCGTAACGTAGACGGTTTTGCCGTCATTTAATTTCACAACAATCGTATCCTCATCCGACTCCTCATCACATTCAATATCAATAATTTTTCCGATACTGCCGTTGACCCATCGTTTCCCCGGATCATTATTGAGCAACATGATCTGAGAACCAATTTTAAGAGAAAGTTTCATCAAAGTCGGAAGATGTTTATCGTCAAACATACCGGTAATTTTTCCATCATACGTTTTCAATTCAACATTCAAATCCGATAATTTTTTATAATTGAGAATATCCGCGGAAGCATTCGTGGTGGTAAGAGTGACGTAAAAAATATTTTTGGAATCATCGTGATCAAAATCGGGATTACAGCGAGTATTGAGATTGGAAATATCATGATCGTCCACCGAACCGTTACGAATTTTATTGAGCAAATCAATAAAATCCTGATCTTTCTGACGATAGATTTTGTTAAGTTCCAGAAACTCCATTTCAATCTTTCCAAAAACTTTGGCAGAAAAAAAATAAGGACTTTCATAATACGTCCGAAACAACTCTTGTTCCTCTTTTCCCGAAACGACAGGCGGCAACTGATACAAATCGCCAATAAAAATCATCTGCAGTCCTCCAAACGGTTCTGGGTTGTTACGGTAAAATTGCAAGACCACATCAATACAGTCCATGAGATCCGCCCGAACCATTGATACCTCATCAATAATGATGGCGTCTATTTTTTGCAATAAGTCTTTCAGTTTTTTTGAAGGAGACTGCATGGCGACGGTTTGCACCGTAATATGCGGAGGAAAATGAAAAAAAGAATGAATGGTTTGACCTTTGACATTGAGAGCCGCAACTCCCGTTGGCGCCAAAACAGCGACATTTTTTGCCGTATGTTCGCGAAAATATTGAAGAAGTGTGGATTTCCCGGTTCCAGCTTTTCCAGTGATGAAGATATTTTTGTTGGTATTTTCCAGAAAATCCAGTGCGCGAGCAAAATCGGGATTAATTTCAACAGCAGAGACTTGCGGGATTTGAGAGGTGGTTCCTGTTGCCGGAATCTTGACCTTGTGCCCAACTCTGACCGATTTTTTACAAACCTTCATTTTCAATATCGTTATTGGGGCAATCTACATGGAAAAAGAACATCAAAAACTTCAGCAATTCGAGCTACACAAAATTATAGTAATATGTTGCCATACGCAAAGCAATCGGTAATCAAAAAACACTCCAATTCGGAAAAGATATGTGCTATTCTCATCTCGCAAACATCTTTAACTCAAAATTCCCATGTTCGGAAAAATAAAAGACATGTACAAACTTCAAAAACAGGCAAAACAAATAAAACAAGAACTGCGCAACATTCATATCGAAGCCGAATTCGGCGAAGTGATGGTCACCATAAATGGCGAACAAGAAGTGATCGCCATTCAACTTCCCGAAACAATACCAAATCCGAAAAAAATAGCCGAAGAACTCGTAAAAGCCCTGAACAAAGCCACAAAAAAATCGCATGAAGTCGCGGCGGAACGCATGAGAAGCGTCATGGGCGACACGGGACTCGCCGATATGCTCAGTTCTAAAAAATCTGAATGAAAATACATGGATTTTTGAGAATAATGCTCATTTTTATCTTGCTGGTGACTCTGACAGCGGGAATATTTTTTGGCGGAAAATACGCATTTCAATGGGCGGTGAATATTCCTGCGGGAACAAACTCTGCAACCGAAAACTCTCGACATCTTTTTAAAATACCAAAAGGCGAAAGCGTGCGATCGATCGGAGAAAGATTGGAAAACGAAAAACTGATTGTGAGCCGCCACCTTTTTTATTGGTACGTCAGATTGGAAAATCTTGGAGAAAAAATCCAAGCGGGTCAATTTATCATGAAAAATAATCTCACCATCCGCGAAATCGCCGAAATTCTCACACAAAAAAGTCGAGGGGAAGTGGCGGTGAGCATCATTGAGGGCTGGACGATTGCCGATATTGATACCGCATTGACAAACCTCAACCTCATGACCGCCGGACAATTTACTCTCTGCGCGAAAACGTGCGATTTTTCCGACATCGCTTTTGTAAAAGACACGTCAAGCCTCGAAGGCTATCTTTTCCCTGACACCTATTTTATTGAGAGCGACACATTTACCCCGAAAGATTTTATCAGGCGAATGCTCACGAACTTTCAGCTCAAGCTGACAAGCCTTGCGGAAAGCCAACCTTTGCCACAAAATTACACGCTCAACGATCGCATCATTATGGCATCCATTGTGGAAAAAGAAGTAAAAACCAATGCCGACAGACCGAAAGTCGCAGGGATTCTTTGGAAACGGCTGGAAAACAGTTGGACCATCGGCGCGGACGCGACACTGCTGTATGAAAAAGGGGATGGAACCATCACCGCCGAAGATCTCGAAAAAAATTCTCCGTATAATACGAGGAAAAACGCGGGATTGCCACCGACCGCCATATCAAATCCCGGCATAAAAAGTATCGAGGCGGCTTTTTTCCCGGAAGAAAGCGAATACTGGTTTTACCTCACGCCAACCGGAACCGACACCATCATCTACACAGTGTCAAACGAGGAGCAAAATGCGAACAAGGAGAAGTATTTATAATCCCATCTCCTTCTTCATCGCATGAATATCTCTCACCATTTTCGGATTGGTGCGAAGCCTTTTAATAATCATATCGCAAGCATGAATCACCGTCGTATGGCTCCGATTGCCAAATTCCGCGCCGATGCTCTCATATGACATTCCCAATTCCTGCCGAACAAGATACATGCATACCTGACGCGGCAACATGATCTCCTTTCTGCGCGATTCGCCTAGAAGTTCGCTTTTGGTAATTTTATAATAATCAGAAACCACCTCCATCACTTCCGAAGAACTTTTTATCAGAGATCGATGCCCTCCTTGATCAATTTCTTTCAAAAAATCTTGATTCGTCAATTTTTTCAAAATACCCGCCACGATGCGAACCGTCGGCGTACACTTCTCAAGTTCCGCCTGCGCTATAGCCTGCAAAAGCACTCCCTCCAATTCACGCACACTGTAATGCACATTAAACGCAATAAAATCCAAAACTTCAGCAGGAATCAGTGTCCCATGCTCACGGCATTTCTCGTGAAGAATCGCCAGCCGCATTTCATAATCCGGAGCCTGCACATCCACAATCATTCCCATGGCAAAACGGCTCAGAAGGCGGTCGGAAATACCCGCAAGATCTCGCGGCGGACGATCCGAACTAATGATAATCTGCTTATTCGCGTCGTACAGCTCGTTAAAAGTGTGAAAAAATTCCTCTTGAGTGGTTTCTTTATTCGCAAAAAATTGAATATCATCAATAATAAGACAATCGACCTTCCGATACTTCGCTTTAAACGGCGCGGTAGTCCGCGTCCGGATCGCCTCAACAATTTCATTCACAAAACGTTCCGCCGTAACGTACACGACAATATTTTCGGAATTTCGTTTTAAAATCGCATTTCCTGTCGCCTGTAAAAGATGCGTTTTTCCCAAACCAACTCCTCCATACACAAAAAGCGGATTATACGCGCCGCCCGGTTTGCCGGCCACCGCTGAACACGCCGCATGAGCCAGACGATTCGAAGATCCAATGATAAAATTATCCAACTTATAACGATGATTGAGAAATTTACTGATCACTCCTTCGGATGTCACACGCATTTCTTGCTTGTTGGGAAGTTTCCGCGTCCGCTTCACCGGATCGGCGACCAGCGCTTTGATATCCACGGCGCGATTATCCGCCCCGCGTGAAAGGCCTGAAAGCACGGCATACTCCAGCTCCTCAATCTTCGGAAGCAACGATTGTATCGCCAATAAAATTTCGGCGTGATGTTTTTGAGAAAGCCAATCTTTGGCAAAAGGGTTTGGAACGCCGATGGTCAGCCGTTTTTCTTCAACGCGAAGAATCGCGGTATCTTGAAACCAAGTTAGAAAATTGGAGCGTTTAATCTGCGGCGCAAGGAAAAGAAGTGTTTTCTCCCAGAGTTCTTTAGTGT
>JACRIC010000090.1 GCA_016235915.1 Candidatus Peregrinibacteria bacterium | reverse complement strand
GGCGCGGGACCATTCAAAATATTGTCGGAAAAACTATTTCGGGCATGATTCGAGCTTTTAGCAGTCTTGCAGAGGATATTCTCGTTGCCGTGGGGCCCTCGCTTGGGCCGTGCCACAGTCAATTTCTGGAACGGGAAAAAGATTTTCGCGGTTTTGAGCCGTATTTTCTTGACAATTCACGGGTCAATCTTTTGGCGATTACTCGGCATCAGCTTCGCGAGGTTGGGATTCGTCCCAGTCACATGGAACTTTCTGATATTTGCACCGTGTGCCGCCACGATTTGTATTTTTCGTTTCGAGGGGATAAGCCTGATTGTGGGAGGTTTGCGAGTGTGATTGGGGTGTTGCGATAACGATTGCGATTCTTAAAAACAGTAGGTATCATGACACCGCTCCTTTTCAAGCGTCGTATGTCCGCAAAAAAAATCGACTTTGCCATCGGCGGACAGGCGCTCGTGGAGGGCGTTATGATGCGGGCTCCTCATGGGTATGCTCTTGCGGTTCGGGCGCCATCAGGAAAAATCCTTGTCAAAACTGTGCCGTTTGTCAGCGTGAGTGAGCGATTGAAAATTTTAAAACTGCCGGTTCTGCGCGGAATTATCGGTTTTTTTGAAATGATGGTGGTCGGAATCAAAGCGCTCAATTATTCCGTGAGCGTGAGTATTGGTGATGAAAAAAAATCCGCCACGTCCGTCAGCGAAAATTTTTTTATCGGTATTGCCCTCATTTTTTCTCTGGCATTTGGCATTTTCCTTTTTAAATTCCTGCCGCTGACGATCGCGCAGTTTTTAAGTGGTGTTTTTCCTGTTCTGGCGCGGAATTATTTTTTGTTCAATATTATCGACGGCGTTATTAAAATTCTTTTTTTTAGCGTTTATATTGGTCTCATCGGACTCCTTCCAGATATTGCGCGGGTTTTTCAGTATCACGGCGCGGAACATAAGACCGTTTTTGCCTATGAGCGCGGAGTTGCTTTGAATGTAAAACATGCGAAGGCCGAAAGCCGTTTTCATCCTCGATGCGGCACGAGTTTTATCCTCGTTGTGTTTCTTTTGAGCATTTTGCTCTATACTCTCCTTCCAAATAATCCTGATTTTTGGGTAAAATTTGTCCAGCGCATTGCGGTTTTGCCGATTATTGCCGGTTTTTCTTATGAAATTTTAAAGTTTTCCGCACGGCATCGTGAAAGTTTTTTCGCGCGGATCATTTCCTATCCCGGGCTTCTGCTTCAAAGATTTACGACCCGAGAGCCTGATGAAAAACAGTTAGAAGTGGCTCTGAAAGCGCTGGAGAGCGCTTTGGCGATGGAAAAGGAGTGACAAAATTGAAACATGCTATACTTTTCCTATGAATCTTTTGATTATCGGTGGCGGAAATATGGGCGGAGCGATTGTTCGAGCGCTTCTTGAGGATTCAAAACGGATTTTTTCGTCCATTTTTGTGTGCGATGCGAATCGCGAAAAACGTGAGATGTTTTTGCGTTTAGGCGTAAAAACGATTTTGGAGCTTGATTTTGCTGTTTGTGCGACGTGCGATGTCATTCTCGTTGCCGTAAAGCCGCAGGATTTTTCTGGCGTGCTTTCTGTGTTGCAAAATTTTCTTGGAGCGGAAAAACCAAAGCTCATTCTTTCCATTGCCGCGGGTATTCCCATTTCGTTTATTCGTTCATATCTTCCTTCCGTTCATATCATCCGCATTATGCCGAATACGCCAGCGATGATCCAACAAGGGATTTCGGCGTGGACGGCTGGTCGCGAAGTCACTTCCCATGAGAAAAAAATCGCGCAAAAATTGCTCCGAACTCTGGGAGATGAGGTTTATATTGAAAATGAAGGGCAGATGGATGCCGTGACCGCGCTTTCTGGATGCGGACCCGCTTATGTCTATCTTTTTTTACAAAGTCTGATTCTCGGAGGTGACAAATTGGGACTTTCAAAAGAAATTTCCGCGAAGCTCGCGATGCAAACGGTTCTTGGCGCGACTCTTCTTGCGGAAAAATCGCCGGCCGACCTTGATACTCTTATCAAAAACGTGGCTTCCAAAGGCGGAACCACCGAAGCCGCGCTTTCCCATTTTGAGAAAAAACGCGTTTCACAAAACATTCAAGAAGCGATGAAAAAGGCTTTTCTGAGGGGGAGAGAGTTTGGAAGGAAGTTTAAAAAAACGTAATGCAACGTTTTATGGTTTTTCTAAGCCCTGTAAAATTGACCTGTCCCGAATATCGGCGGCTTCGGAAGATTCGGGATTGAGT
>JACRIC010000086.1 GCA_016235915.1 Candidatus Peregrinibacteria bacterium | reverse complement strand
CCAAAATTTTATAAAGGAACCTCTGAAAAACGTATCATCGACTGCAATTTTACCATTTCGGCTCCCAGACACAAGCGGAGCGAGTGTCCTTTCTTATCTTTTTTAAAGAGAAGACGCACTTCACTTCGTTTCGTGCGTGGCCTTCGTCGCTTTTCACATTTTTCGCTCGAAATGATAAAATTTCGTCACGAAGTTAGGTTTTTCAGAGGTTCCTAAAAAAAATACTCAAAATCTTTTGCGCGCCCAGCATTCAAGTGTATAATCAACATATATTTTTAATCACTCTTCTATGTCTTTCTGGCCCACATGGCGGGAAAATCCGCTGTTTACTTCCATGGTTTTTTTAGTTTCGCTTGCTCTCTTCATTTTTCTTGGAGGGAAGGCATACTCGACGTTTCTGACCGTTGCGCGGTTGGATCAGCCGACACCGACAGAACACAGTATATATATCGAAGGGGTAGGAAAGGCGACCGTGATCCCGAATATCGCGGTGATGACATTTGGAATTTCCACAAAGGAAAAAACGGTTGCGGACGCGCAAAAACAAAATACGACTGCCATGAATGCCATGATTGACAAAATCAAAGCGGCAGGCATTTCCGAGGACGATTTGCAGACCAAGGATTATAACGCGTATGAAAATACGGAATTCAATCCGCAAACCCAAAAAAACGAAAGTAAAGGCTGGATGGTTTCTCAATCGCTGGATGTAAAAATTCGGGACATGCAAAAAATTTCGCAAATCATTGAAATTGCCGGACAAAACGGCTCCACATCTATCAGCGGACCGATATTTACGGTTGATGATGACAGTGCCTACGAAGCGATTGCAAGAACAAAAGCGATTGCTGACGCGCAAAAAAAAGTCGAAGCAATGAAAAAATCACTCGGACTTGAGGTAGGGGCAGTGGTCGGCTACAACGAATGGAGAGAAGATCCAACGATGTCTGGATGGGGTGAAGGAAAAGGAGGAGGAGGGCTGATGTCGATGGCGGACACGCCAACGATTTCCTCTGGAACGCAAGAATTGAAGCTCCATGTGAATATTTCCTACCTTTTGGAAGAATAAATGGAACAAAAAAAAACTGTCACCGATCCGTACCGAAAATTTCACAAAGGTTCTTGGACAAAAACCATTGATGTTCGCGATTTTATCGCACAAAATTACACGCCCTACTCCGGCGACGAACATTTTCTGGCAAAACCAACTCGAAATACGCAAAAAGTATGGAAAAGAGTAAAAAAAATCCTGAAAAAAGAATTTAAAAAGGGCGGAGTGCTCGGAATCGATACGAAAATCGCGAGCACCATCACAAGCCACAAGCCAGGCTACATTGATCGCAAACGTGAATCTATCGTCGGAATTCAGACGGAAAAACCGCTGATCCGCGCCATAAAACCGCGAGGCGGCATCCGTCTGGTCGAAAAAACCTGCGAAAAATTCGGTTGCCACATTGATCCGAAAATTCACGATATTTTTACGAACTACGTCACGACGCATAACGACGGAGTGTTTGAGATGTATGCGAATTGGGATGAATTTAAAACCCCGGATGGAAAATCGTTTCGCAGTGAAGAAATTATTACCGGCCTTCCCGATAATTATTCGCGGGGACGCATTATCGGGGATTATCGGAGAGTGCCATTGTATGGAGTGGATCGGTTGATCGCACAGTGGAAAAAGGATGAGCAGAGTTTGTATGGCGAATATATGAACGAAGAAAATATGCGAGGCAGAATGTATGTTCACAAACACATTCAGGCGCTTTCCGACATGAAAAAAATGGCGGATTTCTATGGATTCGATATTTCACTACCGGCGACCGATACGAAAGAGGCCATTCAGTGGCTGTATTTCGCCTATTTGTCTGCGGTGAAGGAGCAGGATGGAGCCGCCATGAGTATGGGGCGGATTGATGCATTTCTGGATATGTATGCAGAGCGAGATTTGGCGGAAAAGAAGTACACCGAAGAGGAAATCCAGCAATTCATCGATGATTTTGTGATAAAACTTCGAATCGTGCGGCATCTCCGACATCCGGAGTACAACGCGCTTTTTGCCGGCGATCCGACATGGGTGACGTGTTCGATTGGTGGCATGGCAGAGGAAGGAAATGGCCGCGTTCGAAATGACGGAACCATCGCGCCATTACGAAAAAAATTGAAATTGAAACCGCCGAGAACACTATGATTCCTTCAACATACATTAAACTTGAAGGTGACGATGCAAGAAAAATGATTGAACT
>JACRIC010000088.1 GCA_016235915.1 Candidatus Peregrinibacteria bacterium | reverse complement strand
TTCTCCGTATTCGAGATGCTCAAGCAGATATTGTTTTTGTCAATCCGAAAACTCAAGATACCGCCGATCTTCTCTTTCAACAACTTGCCGAACAACCGATTTCTGCCCGACTTTTTGCGAATGATGTTGTCATGGAGTGGCAGGAAGGACTCACACAATATTCGACCCTGGTAGAAGGTATGATCGGATCCGAAGTTTCTTTTGAAGATAGGAATCCCGAATTTATGGATATCAAAGAGAAACTGGATTATCCCGCTTACTCTGCCACGACATACGATGCGGTCATGATTATCGCGGAAGCTTTGACGAAATTTGGAAATGATGCAGAAAAAGTTAAAGAATATTTGTATACCATCAAAGATCGGCCGGGTCTTTCTGGGAAATTGACCATTGATGAAAATGGAGATCCTGTGGCGGGACGCGTTGCCACTATCGTCATTCGCGGAAACGTGGAAAAGTATGAGGAACCAGCTTTGTAAACGGGCTCTATGCAAAAACTTCTCCTTCATGTCTGTTGCGGACCGGACGCATCGATTCCTTTTCTCGATCTTCGCGACCAGTACGATATTCTGGCTTTTTGGTATGATCCGAATATTCATCCGGAAGCGGAATATTGGAAACGATTACGAGCATTTCGTGAAGTGGCAGAGCGAGAAAATATCACGTTTCTTGAAGGAGCCTACGAACCAGATGTGTTTTTTCGCCTTGTGCAAGGCCATGAACACGAGCCAGAGAAAGGTTCGCGATGCACCATCTGCTACTCGTTTCGCATGAAACGCGCGGTTGAAGTGGCGGTGGAAAATGGTTGCTCTGCGTGGACGACCTCTCTCAACATTTCTCCTCATAAAAATTTTGAAACTTTGACCGCTATCGGCACTGCTCTCGCCGCTCAACATGGAATTCCTTACCTCGCGATTCCTTTTTTCAAAAAAAATGGATTTGCGCGCTCAGTCGCCTATTGCAAAGAATACGGAATCTATCGGCAAAAATACTGCGGATGCGTGTATTCGGAGACGTATCCTGAAAAATTTCAAATTTCGTGACGGATGCGTGGGGATGAGCCTTCATGGTTCTTTTCATCCTCGCGCTCAGGCCGTTTTCGTTGACGATTCTCTTTATATCTTTGAATAGCTTTCTCTGTTGTCACCCAGTTTCGCCCCTCTTTGTGAGCTTCCAGCGAACCTTTATTTGCCAAAAGATTCAAATATTTTGCTGAGTAGTGTGAATTTTTCGCCGCTTTTGAAAGGGTGATATACTTTTCTTTTGTTTTTGAAGAAGGAGTGAGTGCGTCAAGATATATATCGAGAGATCGTTCTACCGCTTTCGCTACAAATTCCACCAGCGGTTTGTAATTATTGTTATCAGCTGATTGAAGTACTCGGTAATAGCGTTTGCGATCATTTTTTAAAATAATAGCCAATGGATAACCTTTTTGAAGAAGCAAAACATTCATAATGAGTCGCGCTGTTCGCCCATTGCCATCAAAAAATGGGTGAATATAAACAAGCTTGTGTTGCAACATTGCGGCAAGTTCGACAACATGGAGTTTTTTCTGCTGGTTACCAACCCATCGGATCAAATCATTCATAAGTGCTGGGACATTCAAGGCAGAAGGCGGCTGATAAGGTGTTCCTGTCATTCTCACGGAAGCATTGCGATAACGTCCAGCCCAATCTTTTTCAATATTTTGAGTTACCAGCTGGTGGAGACTTTTTATCAAATGTTCAGAAAAAGTTATTTTCTTTCCGTGTCCAACCAGATCGTATAAAAAATCCAGAGCTTCCTTATGATTGGTCGCTTCAAGATGATCTTTCAGGGGCTTTCCTTTAATGGTAACGCCTTCGTTGAGCACTAAAAAAGTTTCACGCAGTGTAAGAGAATTTCCTTCAATCCCATTTGAATTATAGGTCATTTCTACTTCGAAATGTTCCTTGAGTTTTCGTACCGCTACTGCCGGCAACGGACGCAAGGAATTGAGGCGTTTTCGCTTTTCTGCAAGTCGGTTTATGATGTTTGTGGAGAGATGCATTCTTAATATGTGATAGGCTTATTTTTAATGTATCACATATTAAGTATGAATGCAAATATGTAAAAAATGGCTTGCACACTTGCAAATCCGTGGGCCGCCGCCGCAAAAAAGTTTGAATTTACCGTTTGGAGCGGGTAATGGGAATCGAACCCATATCTCAAGCTTGGAAGGCTTGCATAATAGCCTTTATACTATACCCGCGTGCATTTTGTAGCGCTTTTTTTCGCACTGAAACATTGTGCCCTTTTTCTCTCCGAAGCGTATTTTAAAGAAAATCTCGACATCTTTCAAGAAAAACCATTTACGTTTTTTCGCCGATTGGCACGCCGCGTTTTGATTGGCTTCCTCGACTCACACTTCAATCTCTTCCCCTGCCATCGGCACGCGCACATCTTTAATTCCTTGCGCCCGAATCGCTTCAGCTAGACTCTCTGTCTGTTTCGATTCCCCGTGCACGATAAACACTTTTTTCAAGCCTTGAATCGCTCCCGAAAATTCCAAAAGGTCATTTCGATCCGCGTGCGCTGAAAAAGCGTCTACAATACACACTTCGGCCTTCAGTCTGTACGGCTTTCCAAAAATTTTCACCACCTTTCGCTGTTCCACTATCCTCCGACCCAACGTATTTTCCGCCTGATACCCCACAATGAGTACCGTATTTCTCGAATTTTCCACATTATTTCGGAGATGATGCAAAATACGGCCATGCTCGCACATTCCCGATGC
>JACRIC010000085.1 GCA_016235915.1 Candidatus Peregrinibacteria bacterium | reverse complement strand
ATTTTTGTTCCCAAAACCGCAAAACACATGGCGATACGATGATCACGATGCGATTCTATCATGGCTCCGCGCAATTTTGATGGATTTCCTATGATTTCCAGTGAGTCATCCGAGCTTCGCGCCTGACATCCGACCTTGGCAAGTTCGCTTTCCAGAGCTTTTAATCGATCGGATTCTTTATATTTCAGGTTTCCGAGACCAGTCAGCAGAGTTTTTCCTTTGGCGAATGCGGCGACGATTCCTGCGGTCATGGCAGAATCGGGCATGTCGTTCATATTTATTTTTCCAAGAGCTTTCAGGGTTTTTGGTCCTTTGAAGAGTATCGTGCGGTCGGTGTGGCGCAGTGTCCCTCCCATTTTTTTAAGAATTTTCAGGAATTCAAAATCTCCCTGTGATGACCATTTCATATTTTTTAATATTATTTCCGCGCCGTGTATGGCGGCTATGGCGAGAAAGTAGCTTGCGGATGAAGCATCGCCGGGTATTTCGTATGTTTTCGGTTGGTATTTTTGTCCTGCCTGTATGGTAAAAGAAGAAGCATTGCGGTATGTTTTTATGCCAAAAATTTTGAGAATGTCGAGTGTTGTGTCAATGTATGAAGCCGAGGTGAGGGGAGTGGAAATTTCGAGAGTGACATCATTTTTCGCATAAGGCGCCGTGATGAGGAGCGCTGAAATGAATTGACTGCTGATGTTTCCGGGGATTTTTGTTGTTCCGCCGCGCAGTTTTTGTCCTTTTACATATATTGGCGGACAGCCGTTCGTGCTTTGTACGTCTGCGCCGAGGGTATTTAATGCGTCGACCAAATCGGCAATGGGTCGTTCTTTCATGCGAGAGTCGCCGGTAATGCATGATTCGAATGAGGCTCCCGCGAGAACGGCGGTGAGAAAACGCACTGCGGTTCCGGAGTTTCCGAGATTGAGCGGTTTTTTGGGTTTATCAAAGTCGCCGCCTCGGCCGTGTATTTCAAGGTCGGCATTTTTTTGTTGTATGGAAATTCCAAGATTTTTCAGCGCTTGGATGAGAACAAGTGTATCGTCGCAAAAAGGCATGTTTTTGAGGATACTTTTTCCATTAGCGAGCGCAGAAATTATCAATGCGCGGTTGGCATAGCTTTTTGATCCCGGGACTTCGATGGTGAAGTGTTTGAGGTCGAGTAAAGGTTGGATTTTTTTGATGGGGGGTTTTTTCATGAGATATGGCGCTATTCATTGTCACCCTTCGAGAGCCTCATGGTGATAGCGAATCGCTCAGGGTGGAAGAAGTTCCTATTTTTGTCGCGATAATGAAGATATTTTTTCCATTTCTGAATTTTTTGTCACGTTGAATATTTTTTTGTAAGTCGATCAGCGAGTATTTCGGGAATTTTTCAGAAAATCCAAGGGCGGTCAGAAGTTCTTCGATGCGTTTGGTATCGGTCGCGTTCATACATTTTTTTTCGACCGCCAGTTTATTGATAATTTTCATTCCTTCGGCAACGCAGAGGCCATGTGAAATTTTATAATGAAACATTTGCTCCAGCGCATGGCCAAAGGTATGTCCGTAATTGAGCAGGATTCGCACATTTTTTTCTTTTTCATCTTTTTCAACGATTTTTACTTTGATTTTACAAGATTGAATAATTATTTTGTTCAATGTAGAGAGGTCGCGATTGAGTATTTTTTTCACATTGTTTTCCAAAAAATTAAAAAATTCGGCATCGAAAATCACCGCGTGTTTTACGATTTCCGCCAATCCGTTTCGATATTCGTTGTCCGACAGTGTTTGGAGAAATTTTGGATCAATGATGACTTGTTTAGGTTGATAAAATGCGCCAATCATATTTTTCCCAGATGGCATATTGACTCCGGTTTTGCCGCCGATGCTCGCATCCACCATGGCCAAAAGCGTGGTAGGGATTTGGATAAACGGAATTCCGCGCATAAAACACGCCGCCGTAAATCCGGTAATGTCTCCGATGACGCCTCCGCCCAGCGCAATGAGCATACTTCCGCGATCAAATCCTTTTTTCAGGAGTGATTCCGCGATGCGTTCGATAGTTTGGAGAGTTTTTGTTTTTTCTCCGCTTGGTAAAATAATACGATCGATGGTGATATTTTTTTCGCGACAAATCTGCGCTAGTTTTTTCCCATAGAGTTTCTCAACATTGAAATCCGTGATGATGGCGTATTTTTTTCCATGAGTCAGAAATTCTGGCAATTTTTCGGCAATTCCTGACTCAATGACTATGTTATACGAGTCGTCTTCGGTTTTTTTGAGATGAATGGGGATGTGAGGCATAGTGAGAGGTTACGGCAATGTCCGTTTCACTGCTTTTGCCACCATTTTTATTTGTTTCATGAGTTTTTTAAACATGTCCGGCGTGATGGATTGATCGCCGTCGCAGAGTGCGGTGTCCGGTTTTGGGTGAACCTCAATAATGAGTCCATCGGCTCCGGCGGCGATGCCTGCGAGCGCCACCGCTGGCACAATGCTTCGTCGGCCTGTCGCGTGGCTTGGATCTGCAATCACCGGCAGGTGCGTGAGTTCTTTCAAAAGAGGTATGGAGTTCACGCCAAAGGTGTTTCTCGTTTCGGTTTCAAAAGTTCGGATGCCCCGTTCGCAGAGAATCACTTGTTGATTTCCGTGCAGGATGATGCGTTCCGCAGAGAGCAGAAGTTCCGTGATGGTTGCCGAAAGACCGCGTTTTAAGAGAATCGGTTTTTTCGTTTCGCCGATGGCGTTGAGCAGGTCGTAATTTTGCATGTTTCGCGCGCCGATTTGGATAATATCGGCGTATTTCGACACGAGATCGATTTGCCGGATATCCATGAGTTCGGTTACGACCGCGAGGCCGTGTCGATCGGCCGCGGCTCTCAATATTTTCAAGCCGCTGACTCCCAGACCTTCAAAGGAATATGGGCCGGTTCTGGGTTTAAATGCGCCTCCTCGAAGAATTTTACAGCCGTATTGCGCCACGGCGCGAGCTGTCGCTTCCACCTGATCTTCGTTTTCCACGGCGCATGGTCCCGCCATAATGGCGAGTTCGCTTGAGCCAATTTTGACACCATTTACCTCGATAACCGTATTTTCGTATTTTGTATCGCGGCTCGCGAGTTTGTATGGCTGAAGGACGCGCATGACATCGTTTACTCCCGGAAGCGATCGGAGATGATGAATGTCGAGCAGGCGTTCGTCGCCAATCACCGCGATTACGGTGCGTTCGGTTCCGTGCAGAGGTATCGGATCGAGTCCGGATTTTGTGATTTCTTGGAGCACATGATCGATGATCGATTTCTGTGCGCCGCGTTTCATGACGATAATCATATTGGAAGGAGTGAGAGAGTGAAGTTGGTTCGCGTTTGGCTGAAGTTTTTTAGGAGTTTTGCCAAAGTCGGTAAAGACAAGACTGACCGATAACTTCGATGAAGGCCGTTGGCGCTTTTGACCGTTTTTGTGATCTGGGCTTTGATTGTAACATGGGAGAGAAAGGTTATGAAAATTTCAGCAAATATATAAAAATTCCTCACTGAGCGGGTGAGGAAGGTGTTTTTATCGGGGTCTAGCAGATTACATCCTCACGCGCCGGTAGAGAAAATAATAAAATCCCCACGCACGAAGCGAAGCGAAGTGCGTATTCAAAAAATATTTGCAAAGCAAATTCCAAAAAAACCCAAAACTCTGGTTTTTTTCAGAGATTCCTTGATTTATTTGTTGGCTTTTTGCCGGCATGTGAAGAGATTTGACAGGTTGATTATTCTCAGTATAGCAAAAATCGAGAGTGATGTAAACATATGATAATACAAGTTCTTCCCTTTCGCTGTATTTATCTCTAGAATAGACTCGAGT
>JACRIC010000083.1 GCA_016235915.1 Candidatus Peregrinibacteria bacterium | reverse complement strand
GAAGCTGGAAGAGCATATCCTGTCGGGGAGCGCAGTCGACCCTTCGACAAGCTCAGGGTAAACTCCGCAATGCACAATTTTCAACTGCCTTAAAAATTCTCATCATCTTCCTCTCCTCCCTTTCCCGAAAGCATTGCTCGAAAAAAAGCCGAATACAACATTCCGGTAATAATCCCCAAAAACGCCATAGCAAAAACCAAAAACGTCGGAGCGATATTCGATGAAAGCGGCACAAAGAAAAAATAAATGTAATTGCAGATTCCTGCAATATTTTGAAAAGCCAAAATCAATATCAAGGTTGTCATGAAGAGCGAACCCAATGCAAAAACGAGTTTCATGGTGCGGATTTTAAGAAATAATCAAGCAACTTTTGAAAAATGAGATAATTGCGCACCACCTCAATCGGCGTGTCTTTCTCCTGTTCTAAAGCCTTTTTCACCTCTTCTTCGGAAACATTGATTTTCAAGGTGTCAACAAGACGCCCGACGATACATCTCGTTCGAATCCGATTTTCCGCTCTTTTTTTCAAATTATTGCGCAGATTCTCGCCTTTTCCTTCCATCGCCTTTCGATAAGACGCATAATCCACACCCTGTTTCTTAAAATCTATTGTAATCTCCGACTCCAGATTGTCAATTTCTTCATCCAACACCAGCGGAGAAACTTCAAAAGGACAGGCTTCAAGCAATTTTACAAAAAGTTCATCCTCTCTCCTTTTCCGTTCACCCTTCGTTTTATACGACAGAAGATTTTCGCGCATTTTCGCCTCAAAAGAAGGAATTTCCATTTTTTCTCCAAATACCTTTTCAATAAATTCAGGAGTCACCTCCGGAAGCAATCTTTTTTCCACCGACAAAACTTCAACCTCAAATCGCACTTTTTTTTCAGCAAAAGGCTTATGGCGATACTCTTTCGGAAACACAATGGAAAAATCTGTATGCTCGCCTTTTTTCATGCCAAGAATATTTTTCTCAAAATCGGGAACCAACATACCTTCGCCGAAGAAAAACGGATGGCGCTTGCTCCCAGCTCCATCCAATTTCACCCCTTGTTCATCAAATCCTTCAAACGAAAGCTCGACTCGATCACCATTTTCCGCACCACGATCCACCGCTTCGTAAAGCGCCCGCTCTTTTCTCATATTTTCAAGAACTTCCGCAACTTCGGAATCGGAAACCGCCACTTCTTTCTCGGGAATACGAATATTCAACAGATCTTTCGTCTCAATGTCCGGAAAAATCGCCACATGCGCCTCATATTTGAAAGGATCACGCGAAATAATTTCTATTTTCGGACGACACATCACGGACAATTTTTCATCCAAAATGACCTGTGGATAAGTGGAAACCAACGCTTGTTCACTCGTTCGCATCCAAATTTCCCCCTCGCCAATTTTTTGCTCCACAAGAGAAGCCGGCGCTTTCCCGCGACGATATCCCGGAAAAGTCATTTCGGAAATCAATTTTTTAAGAATTTCGGTCCGAGCTTTATCCCACTCTTCTGGAAAGACCTCGACCGTAAGTTTCACCTCGGATTTTGGAAGGCGGGTGACGGTAATTTTCATAAGAATTGTTTTAAACCTGTCATTGCGAGCGAAGCGAAGCAATCTTTTCGAACCACAACAAGATTCTGGGAGATTGCTTCGTCGTTCGGTGGCCTGAGGCCACCTCACTTCTCGCAATGACAGTACGTTTGTAAATACGAAATGAGCTCGGATTTTCCGATTCTTTCCTGCTTCATACTATCACGATCTCGAATCGTCACGGCAGAATCTTCCAACGTCTGAAAATCAACGGTCACACAAAACGGCGTGCCGATTTCATCTTGCCGCCGATAACGCCTCCCAATCGCGCCGCTTTCATCATATTCCGCTGAAAAATGCGGTTTGACTTCGTTAAATAATTCCTTCGCTGAATCCGACAGCTTCTTTGACAAAGGAAGAATCGCTACTTTCACCGGCGCCAGTCGCGGCGAAAACCGAAGAACCGTCCTTTTTTCAGATTCCACGCCTTCTTTCACCGAAGGCGCCTCATCTTCATCATACGCAGAAATCAGAGCCGCGAGCAAAGTTCTCTGAACTCCAAAATTTT
>JACRIC010000087.1 GCA_016235915.1 Candidatus Peregrinibacteria bacterium | reverse complement strand
CAATCTCCGAGCCAGTCGCTCTTTTCCTTTTTCATCAAAAGTGACCGGCTATAATTTTATAGAAATCGCGACGCAATGCATGTTGGGAAAAACACATTCTAAAAAATATCGAGAGCGCCATTATCGCACCCTTGACCTCGATCATGTGGCGGTCAAGGCGCCGCAATTTTCTTTTTCGCGGTTGAAAGGAGCTGATCCGGTGCTCGGAGTAGAAATGGCTTCCACGGGCGAAGTAGCGTGTTTCGGAGATGATCTTCCCGAAGCTTTTTTGAAAGCGATGATTTCGGCGGGCCTTCGTTTTCCACAAAAAAATATTCTCATTACCATCGGACGGCTGGAAGATAAGGTCGACTTTGTCGGGTCGGCGAAAAGACTTATCAATATGGGATTTAATCTTTTTGCTACTCACGGAACTTCAAAAATTCTTTCAGAAAATGGTATAAAAAATACCAGCGTCTATAAACCGGAAGGGCAGGGGCATCCGAATGTGGTTGACCTTTTGAATAACCGAACCATCGATTTTGTCATCAATGTGCCGAAGAGCTTTTCTTCCGAGGAAATCACGCAGGGTTATCTCATGCGACGTCGCGCCGTGGATCTCAATGTGCCGCTGATGACAAATTTACAAGTGGCGAAACTTCTCGTGAGCGCTCTTGAAAAGTATCGAATGGAGGATTTGAAGGTAAAAGAGTGGAAGGGATATTTTTAATTTTTCCCATGAAAGTTTCCAAAAACACTTTTGCACTGAAAAAAGGCCTTGCGCAGATGCTGAAAGGCGGCGTGATTATGGATGTCGTGACCGCGGAACATGCCAAAATAGCAGAGGAGTCGGGCGCGGTAGCCGTGATGGCGCTCGAAAGAGTTCCGTCGGATATACGCAAGGATGGAGGAGTGGCTCGGATGAGTGACCCGAAACTTATCCGCGAAATTATGAAAGCGGTTTCGATTCCCGTGATGGCAAAGGTGCGCATCGGGCACTTTGTCGAAGCGCAGATTCTGGAGGCGCTCGGTATCGATTACATTGATGAAAGCGAAGTTCTGACACCCGCGGATCCCGGGCGGCATGTGGATAAACATGCCTTCAAAGTGCCGTTTGTGTGCGGAGCAACATGCCTTGGAGAGGCTTTGCGACGCATCAATGAAGGTGCGGCCATGATCCGAACAAAAGGAGAGGCGGGTACCGGAAATGTTGTCGAGGCGGTGCGTCACTGGCGGCTCATTGTGGCAGAAATCGAGAATATAAAAAATATGAAATCGAGTGATTTAAGGCGATATGCGGAAAAAGAGCGAATTCCCGTTGAACATGTTCTGGAAGTAAAAAAACTCGGTGGACTACCTGTGGTGAATTTTGCGGCAGGAGGCATAGCCACTCCGGCGGACGCGGCCATGATGATGCAACTTGGATGCGATGGGGTTTTTGTGGGGTCGGGGATTTTCAAAGCCTCCGATCCTGTGAAACGTGGTCGTGCGATCGTGGAGGCGGTGATGAACTATAAGAATCCAAAAATTCTTGCAAAAATTTCGGAAGGGCTGGGAGATGCCATGAAAAGCCTAGAAATTAAAAATTTGGTCGATCGATACGCGGATCGGGGATGGTAGAATAGACCTGCTCTCTCATTTGTGATACGATCTTTTTCGTCTACCTCCGGGATGTAGCGCAGTTGGCTAGCGCGCAGCGTTCGGGTCGCTGAGGTCGTGGGTTCAAGTCCCACCATCCCGACCAATTCACCACCATGTCTCTTCACATCTCATCCAGCGCATACTACCTGAAGATTGGAAATCGCGTGATTGATAAAATCACGACCGATTATAATCCTCCTCGTTATTGGTTTCGGCTGAAAATTTCAGCTCGACATCGGGCGCACCATCAAGTTTCCGGGCATGTTACCAATTTTTGGTGGAAGAATTGTCGGCGTGTGAAAAATTTTGATCCGCTCACCTTTTTTTGGGTTGATGAACCTCTGCAAATAGGTGAAACCAATAATCAGGCAGTCGTGCATTATTTTCATCCGGATATATCTTCCGGAAATTATGCGCTTGCAGGATTACTTCATTCGAAACTTCCCATGAAGCCCGTGGATCCTCATGCCCCATTGCCCGCCGAAAATATCCCTGATGAGCAATTGCCAGAAGTGGAATTGGATCAAAGTTTTCATGAGCCGCATCATACTCGAAAACGACGAGCCTTCCCGTATGGAATTTATTATATCGAAGTGGTCGTTTCCGATCATGAAGGAAATAAGGCAAAAAAAAGTTTTAAAATATGGGCATTTCGCGATGCCCGTCAATGCAAAATACGCCGTACTCGTTTTTATGAACGATGGCTTTTGAGTGTCAAACTCCTTCTTCCAGCCGCTTAAGACATTGTAAGTGAGCCTTATGACACCAAAAAAGCCACAAAGGATATCGGATGCAACGCTTTTTTACATTCATTCAGGCCTTTTTGCTTTTTCGGAAATCATTTTTTTACTTTCACTCCCGATTTTATTATGGCAGAGAGGTTTTTCTCTCAGTTTTATTTTTGCTTTTTATGCTTTTGAATCTTTGCCGGGATATTTTTTTACTCTGCCCATCGTCCAATATGGTCTCAAAACTCACCTTAAAAAAATATTCACTTTCGGCGTCTTTTTGTATATGGTATTCGCTCTTATTGCTCCTCTCATTCAAATCAATAATGGATGGTGGATGGTTGCGTTTTTCCTTTTATCAATTCAAGCACTCTGTTATTTTCCGGCACGCTATATCTATTTTTCAGAAATTGCTTCCAGAAAAACGATCGGCTTGCAAACAGGAATTGTCAACGCGGTGATGATGATTGCGCGAACCATTGCCCCTATTATCGCCGGATTCATCGCGCTTTTTACTCAATTAAACTGGGTTTTTATTTTCGGAGCCATCTTCATGTTACTTTCCATTATCCCGATCCTTTTTATTCGAATAAAAATCAGAAACTCTTGTGAGACAGAAGCTTTTCATGCCATGAGGAAAGAACATCTCGTTTTCAAAAATACACAAGCAACGTATATTGCCGCCGGGATCAATGGTCTGCTCTCGTATTTATTATGGCCACTTTTGTTTTTTTTGTTTATCAGTCAAAGTGGATATTTTGGCCTCACGTCTTTGATGACGGTAACATATGGCATTTCAGCCGTCATTATGCTCGTTATTGGCCACTTTTTTGATCGTCGGCATCGAAAAATGCTTCTCAAAGGTTCCGTAATTTCCAATATGTTGGCCACGGTGGGACGATTCGCACTGTTATTTTTTCACCCACTGCTTTTTGTTTATGGGATTCAATCTTTGTATTCATTTACCGAATCAGCACTGCAGTCAACATTTGAATCCTATTTGTTTTCGTACAGCAAAATCACCAACACGGTATTTTTTACGATTCACAGAGAGATGAATAATGCGCTGGGGCGTTTTTTTGCTGGAGCAATTTTAGCGATCGCCAGTTTTGCTTTTTCCGATGTAAAGATTTTATGGTTTTTCTTTCTTTTCAATATTCCAGTCGTATTGATGTATTTGCAAAAAGGAAAGATTGATTATTATTTAAAAAAATAATTTTCCAAATTTTACGCATCCGCCCCCACCGCCTCCGATATGTAACGGAATCCGTCTTTTTTCAACATGGTAGTAAGGCCGATGTTTATTTCAGAAATAAGCTGTGGTCCCTCAAAAATCATGCCGGTAATGAGCTGGAGGAGGGAAGCGCCCAAGCGGATTTTTTGATAGGCATCTTTTGCGTTGAAAATACCGCCGCACCCTATTATTGGAAGTCCCGCACAATGCCGATGAGCGAGGGCAATAAGCTCATTTGTCCGCGCCAAAACGGGTTTTCCACTGAAACTTCCTTCTTTGAATTTTTTGACTTCACTTTGATCAAGCGCAGGATTTCCGCGATCTTT
>JACRIC010000082.1 GCA_016235915.1 Candidatus Peregrinibacteria bacterium | reverse complement strand
TCCTGCCACTCAAAAATTTGTCTGAGTTTGCGATGCATCTTTCTGAGAAAAAACGCATTATTCCCGTTTCAGATTGGCCTTTTTCGGAACATTCATTATCGTCCTCGTCAAATTTCCACAGAGAACAAGTCCAAAACGACGAAAATGACATGCGCCATATAAAAGGACAAGAGTGCGCCAAACGTGCGCTCGAAATTTCGGCGGCCGGCTCACACAACGTTCTGATGGTTGGGCCTCCGGGTTCGGGAAAAACACTGTTGGCACGTGCTTTTTCCACCCTGCTGCCGAAACTGATCTTGAAAGAATCTCTGGAAGTCAGCAAGGTATATTCTGTGATCGGACGTTTGAATGCCGAAGTTCCTCTCATTCGCCAGCCACCTTTCCGATCAGTGCATCACAGCGCGTCGGCATCTTCCATTATTGGAGGGGGATCGTTTCCGCGACCCGGAGAAATCAGTCTCGCTCATAAAGGCGCTCTTTTTCTCGACGAATTGGCGGAATTTCCGCAACATGTCCTTGAGACGCTTCGCCAACCACTAGAAGATCACTGTATAACCATTGGGCGCGCTTCCGGCAGTGCAACCTTTCCCGCTCATTTCACCTTAATTGCCGCCATGAACCCGTGTCCGTGCGGATATCTTGGGGATAGCGAACAGCACTGTATTTGCGGTTCTTCGCAGATTTTACAGTATCGAAAAAAGCTTTCTGGACCGCTTTTAGACAGAATCGATCTCTTTATAACCGTTTCGCGGACGAAAATAGATTCTCTGGTTGCGTCGGAAGATGCAGAGCCATCGAAAAAAATACGTGACCGGATCCAAAAGGCGCGCGACATTCAGGAAAAAAGATTTTACGACACTCCTTTTTCCACCAATAGCGAAATGCCGATTTCTTTTTTGAAACGATTTTGTGAGCTCGACACTCTTTCTCTGCGACTCATCAAAGAAGCTATGAAGAGTCTGCATCTTTCCAATAGAGGATATTCGCGGGTTTTGAAAATCTCTCGCACCATCGCCGATTTGGAAGGTTCTGAAAAAATTACCGAAAAACATATTGCAGAGGCTTTGCAATATCGGCCGAGGGAGTTTGTAAGTTGAGAATTTGAACATTTTCCTATATAAAGGGTTATGATGAGCGTCATTTTTATCATCAAATCTTCTTCTTTCACATGTCAACGCGGATTCCAAAAAAAGTCCTGATTTTAGGATCCGGGGCGTTAAAAATCGGAGAAGCGGGGGAATTCGATTATTCTGGTTCACAGGCGATTAAAGCTCTCAAGGAAGAGGGAATTTCGACGGTGCTCGTGAATCCAAATATTGCGACCAATCAAACGAGCGAAAATCTGGCTGATACGGTCTATTTTCTTCCGGTGGATCCGTATTTTGTGAGTAAAGTCATTGAAAAAGAGCGGCCGGATGGGATTTTGCTCAGTTTCGGAGGGCAGACGGCTTTAAATTGCGGCATTTCACTCTCCGAACAAGGAATTTTGAAAAAATTTCATGTTCGAGTGCTCGGAACGCCGGTCGCGGCCATCGCCAAAACCGAAGATCGAGATCTTTTCAAAAAAGAACTTCAATCCATCCGCGCTTATCCCGATTTTCGTTCTTCAGTCAAAACGCCCAGAAGTTTCGCGTGTAAAAATCAGAAATCCGCCCTTTCCGCCGCACTCAAAATCGGCTATCCAATTATTCTCCGCGCGGCCTTTTCTCTTGGAGGCAAAGGTTCTGGATTTGCCAATAATGAACAAGAACTTTTGCCACTCCTTGCGACCGCTTTTTCCAGCAGTCCGCAGGTTCTTATCGAAGAAAACCTCAAGGGTTGGAAAGAAATCGAGTACGAGGTGGTTCGCGATGCATACGACAACTGCATCACGGTGTGCAATATGGAAAATATGGATCCTCTCGGAATCCATACCGGTGAAAGTATTGTGGTGGCGCCTTCTCAAACGCTGGATAACACGGAATATCATCTCCTTCGCGCGCTTTCGATTCAGGTTATTCGCCATCTCGGCATCGTCGGAGAATGCAATATTCAATTCGCCCTTCATCCCGAGTCGCGTGACTATCGAGTGATTGAGGTGAATGCGCGCCTCTCCCGTTCTTCCGCGCTGGCTTCAAAAGCTACGGGCTATCCTCTTGCCGCCATTGCGGCGAAACTTGCTCTCGGTTATCGGCTGGATGAACTGACGAATGCGGTTACAAAAACCACTCAGGCTTTTTTTGAACCAGCGCTCGATTACATTGCGCTGAAAATTCCGCGCTGGGATTTGAATAAATTTCGCAAAGTTTCCCATGAAATTTCCAGCGAAATGAAGTCTGTCGGCGAAATCATGGCGCTTGGCCGGAGTTTCGAGGAAGTTTTGCAGAAAGGACTTCGGATGCTTCAAGTCGGGCTTCACGGTTTTGTGGCCAATGAAGATCTCGGAATCAAAAGCGACAAACTTGCCCATGAAATCGAATTTCCCACTCCAAAACGGATTCTCGCCATTGCTTCTGCGCTCCAAAAAGGCTGGTCAACTGAAAAAATTGCAAAAATGACGGGCATTGACCGATGGTTTCTCGACAAACTCCGCAATATCGTGGACATGGAAAAAAAGATGGTCGCATCGCCGCGAATTTCTGCGCCACTCCTTCTTTCAGCCAAAAAACTTGGTTTTTCCGACCATCAAATCGGGGATCTCATTGGAAAAAAAGAAATGGAAGTTCGTTCTCTTCGCAAAAAATCTGGCATTCGGCCATGTATGAAACAAATTGATACGCTTGGCGGCGAATATCCAGCCAAAACAAACTATCTCTATCTCACCTATCACGGTGAAAAAGACGATATCACTCCTTCCAAGAAAAAAAAGGCTATTGTCCTTGGTTCCGGGCCTTACTGCATTGGTTCTTCTGTGGAATTTGATTGGTGTGGGGTCAATGCGGTTTCCGCGCTCGCCAAGGAAGATTATGAAACTGTCATGATCAATTATAATCCCGAAACCGTGTCAACCGATTATGACATCTGCGACACGCTCTATTTTGACGAACTTTCACTGGAACGCGTTCTGGATATTTATGAAAAAGAAAATCCTAAGGGCGTCATCGTTTCAACCGGCGGACAAATTCCCAATAATCTTGCACTGAAACTGGCTCGATCTGGTGTCAAAATTCTCGGAACTTCGCCCAATGATATCGATCGGGCAGAAGATCGACACAAATTTTCCGCTATGTTAGATCAACTCAAAATCGACCAGCCGGAATGGCGCGAATTTGCAAAAATCGAGGAAGCGTTTAAATTTTCAGAAAAAGTCGGGTATCCTGTGCTCGTTCGGCCGTCTTATGTTCTTTCTGGCGCCGCGATGAGCGTGGCGCTCAATAAAGAAAGTCTGCAAGCCTATCTTGCCAAGGCCGCAAAAATTTCTCTGGAAGCGCCGGTGGTGATCAGTAAATTTGAAACCGGAGCCAAAGAAATCGAAATTGACGCAGTGGCGTATAAAGGGGAACTGGTGATTTGGGCAATCGCGGAGCACATCGAAAATGCCGGCGTGCATTCGGGGGATGCCACCATCGTTCTTCCTCCTCAAAAGCTCTATTTAGAAACGATGAAAAAAATCCGGCATATCACGAAACAAATTGCCAAAAATCTCAATATTTCCGGACCTTTCAACATTCAATTTCTCGCAAAAAGCAATGCGGTGAAGGTTATCGAGTGCAATCTC
>JACRIC010000081.1 GCA_016235915.1 Candidatus Peregrinibacteria bacterium | reverse complement strand
TTGAATTTCATGAGTCACGAGCGGATGAATCATTTTTTCAAGAATGCTCAATTTTTTTTCATCGTGAAAAACGGTCGCCCGCAATTTCCTGTTATTTACCCGTCCATTTTTCAACAAAAAATCCTCTCCAAAAAAATGTCGAATCTTCGTAGCTCCGGCGCATCCCTGTTCATATAGCGCTGACACAACTTTATCCGCATCAATCACTTTAGCGCCCAAACGTGCCATGATCGCGCAAACCGTACTTTTCCCCACTCCGATTTTTCCAGTCACACCAAGGATGCGCATGGATGATAAGGTCTAAAATTGACAGTCTTTCCATTGAGATTGCTTCGCTTCGCTCGCAATGACATCCATTTATTTGTGGGTATATTGAACCATCTCCGATATCATGGTCTTCAACGC
Source organism: Candidatus Peregrinibacteria bacterium (assembly GCA_016235915.1). Classification (GTDB taxonomy): domain Bacteria; phylum Patescibacteriota; class Gracilibacteria; order UBA1369; family JACRIC01; genus JACRIC01. The sequence goes on along the minus strand of JACRIC010000081.1, from coordinate 2,663 downwards.
CGTATGATCTTTCAAAGTTTTCTTCTGCATAAATTTTTCCTGATGCTCCATAATAACCCTCGTCATTTTTTTTGGCCGAATCGCATATTTCAAAGTCGTGGCATGAGAACCTCCAAAACTTGCAATAGACAATGTCCCAAAACGTAAAACCGTTGCCCAAAACCCCTGAACCGCATACGACACTTCTTCAATAGTGTGAAACTCAATTCTGCTGGACGACCGATTAAAAAAACCGCCCCATTCACTCACAATCACTCCCTGATTCGTCACCAACCACGCATCAAAATACCAATCCAGACATAAATAAGCTATTTTTAAAGCCCCAAGAAACGCCCACGCAAAAGCAACCCATTTCAAAAACGGAAAAAGAAGAAAGAGCAACGCAGGAAGAAGCAGACCCGCAAACATCACTTTGAGCATCTTTTTATAAATCAAAATCGGATGACGATGCAGAACATACTGAATCTTTTCGCCTTTCTCCAAAAGACCGTTAAAAAAAACATTGGCAAAAAACATAGCTTCATTATACGCTTCGAACATTTTCTTGTAAATTTTGGATCCAAAGGTTAGAGTATCCCTGCTATGATCAAACATGATAAAAAAGTCATCTACGGCTGGGGGAACGAAACATCAAATACTCCCGAGGAACACAACGATATTCCAAGCATGAGACCAAAAAAAACAGGAAATCACTCACTCCTTCGTGATGTGCTCTTTTTTGTTTTCGATGTTGGATTGAATGCGATTATTATTGTGGGATTGGTGTTTCTTCTGCGAGTATATGTCGTCACTCCTTTTCGAGTCTATGGCCCTTCTATGTGCGACACGCTGAACTTTATGAATAACCGATGTGTACGGGACAACGGCGAATACATTATTGTGAACAAAATCATCTATCGGAACATTGGCTCTGTCAGTTTCGATAAGCCGGAGCGCGGCGATATTATTGTATTTCGGCCACCGAACGGAAAAGACGAATATTATATTAAACGGGTTATCGGACTGCCCTTCGAAACAGTAAAAATCTCGGAAGGATCTGTTTTCATTCTCAATAAAGAAAATCCTGAAGGATACGAACTTTCTGAGCCCTACCTCAACAAAACAAACGCCGGAAACACCGTGGTAAACAGACGAAACGGCACGACAGAATTCACGGTTCCCGAAAACTCCTATCTTGTTCTCGGTGACAACAGAATCATGAGCAATGATTCTCGTCACTGTTTTAATGATTTTGGATGCACGGGAGACAGCACCTCTTTTGTTCCTTTTAATAATATAGCTGGAAAGGCTTGGGTGTCACTTTGGCCGTTTCAGACTATGAGATTTCTGTAGTGCACCATTTTCAGAGGTTTTCTCGAGCCGAAAAATACCATTCTGCTAACAGGACAATGGCACCGAGCAGAAGCCCGTTCCACCACGTCAAAACACCGAGCATAAGAAAAAAAAGTGAACCGATAATACAAAAAGTCAGCTCCACCGCCTGACGAAAAGAAACCGTCAAAGAGTTATACGGAGGAAAATTTTTATACCATGACCGCCGAATAAAAAGTCCAATACACGTCAAGAGGCTTACCGATGCAAAAAAAAGCGTTAAAAAAAAGAGCGGAAGGGAAAGCGCAGGATTTTCAGAGGGATTTAATTTCCAAAGAACCAGAATCCATGCGCCAACACTAAAAATAGTGGATATTCCGGTGGTAAAAAGAGAAACAGCGGAAGTCATGATGACAGTTTATCCATTTTTTTCTACTCCGTAAAGACACTTTGCGACGGAATCCCTACCCTCGCCTCATCCGCCGGAACAATTTTCCATCGCACCTCTTTTTCCAAACGGCCGGGCAGCGTAAATCCCGCCGCCTTTTTATGTCCTCCTCCGCCAAAAACCCCCGCGATTTCCGAAAGATTGACGTCATTGCGCTGAGTGCGAAAAGACCCTTTGACATTTCCATGCTGATCTTCGGTGAGAAGAAGAGCAAATTTCGTTTGAGGCACGGAATTCAAAAGATCAATCACTCCGGAAATATCCTCTTCACTCGCGTTCATATCATCGAGATCTTTTTGTTTCATAACGGAGAGAAGAACACCCTCGCTATTGATTGTTATATTGGACAAAATTTTCCCCCAAAGCTTCATGGTCGCAATCGAAGTTGTCCGAAAACACTCTTTTGAAATTTTCCGAAATTTTCCGCCGCGCTTGACAAGTTCCGACGCGATTTTATACACCTCGCTTCCCGTATTGGAATGCATAAAACTTCCGGTATCGGTATATACTCCAGTCAAAAGACAGGTAGCGATATCTTGATTGATGACAATGTGAGGATGATCCGAAAAAAGTTTAAAAATAAGAACCGACGTGGCCGCGGAATCCGTATCAACCAAATTTATACTCCCGAAAAGTTCATTGGAAACATGATGATCTATATTGATGATAGTGCGTTTCGTTTTATTAAAAAGATCGGGATATTTTTCGTGAAAACGGGTCATATACGCCGCTCCGCAATCAAGCGTGATGAGAAGATCAAACTCTGCGAGATCAAAATCGGATTTCAGAGTATCCGCGCCCGGCAAAAACGAAAGAAAATCAGGAACTGGATCGATGCAGGCCGCCATATTTTTTTTCAAAAGTTGATTCAAACCGTGCTTCAGAGCGAAACTGGCTCCCAGAG
>JACRIC010000009.1 GCA_016235915.1 Candidatus Peregrinibacteria bacterium | reverse complement strand
TTAATAATTTATGTAAAATGTTCTCTAGTTTCTGCGCGATTTGGAATTTTAACCAGAGAGAAGATAGCATAAACGGGGAAGAAAAGCACGGGGAAATGGTGAGTCAGTCTGATAATGCGCGCGGTAGCGAGTGTCTCTTTTCTTCTTTTTAAAAGAGGGGACGCACTCCGCTTCGCTCCGTGCGTGCTCGGCAATGTCCTTAAGGGAAAGCCCCGCCCTTTTTAAAAAACCTTGTGAGCAGTTACGTTCTGAACGCTTGAGAAATCTCTATGAATCTGCTATAATTTAAAGATTTAAAAAGAACTTTTACTCAGAATTTTTTATGAAGAATATATTTTTTCATTCATATTGCTTGTTTTCAGAGCAAAGACTCGTTTTTAAGGAAGCATCCGATGATATTGGTTTTCATGCCACAGCACCTTTGCCTTTTGATTTAGAGGAAAATGCTATTCGGGCGGAAAAGCTTTTTTTTGATATGTTAGAAGAGGCATGGGAGAATTCAGTTATGTTTTTTTCTAACATCAGGGACATCAGTCAAGAATCTTCTCGCTCCGAACCTGATCGTACTTTACGGGAAGCTTTTCGTCGCGAATTTGCAAAAAGGTTGGAATCTCATGGTATTTCCGAGGATAATCTTCCGCATCTGTACTTGGATCATTTGGAGAAGTATTTTTTGAGATTTTTTGATGCAAAATTTTTTCTTAATTCTTCTCTTTCTTGCGGTGATCGTCGCTTAATTCCCCGTGTTTCTCGTGATCGAAGAATGTCTCATGACGAATTTCCTTCTGTTCAACAACGAAGACAATGTTACTCATGTTCGGTGGCGGATAGGACCGATGGAAATCATGGTGACATGGCATGTTTGGCCGAACGTGAACGATATCATAGATTTTTGTTGGCGTGTACCGATGAGACTGATTTTCGGCAAGCAGGATCATTGGTGGAACATGGTTTACGTGCTTATATTTCCGAAATTCGCGACATTCACCTCCAGTTAAATTCCCACAATTTTGATATGGTAACTGGTGTTTATGGTAATCGTTGTGGATCTGAATTACTCGCGGGGTTGATTGCAGAAATGAAAACAAAATTTGATAAGTTTTTTTGTGTGTTTTTTATTGATATCGATAATTTTAAAAAGCTGAATGATCAGTATGGTCATGATTTTGGCAATGCGGTGCTTTTGCGACTTGGCTCTATTTTAAAAAATGTGGTGAATAGTGATGGATATGTTTATCGATATGGCGGAGAAGAGTTTGTTGGCGGATGTATCCTTGATAATGAACAAAGCGCTCTTGATTTGCTTGAGCAAATACAAACACGATTTCGAGAGCAGAAATTTGCGGCGAATACTGTAACTGGTGGTACAGTAACTGGTCAGACGGTCAGTATTGGACTTGCTACGTATCCGTCTGGCGCTATTCCCGATTTGTCAACTATTATTCCAGTAGTGGATGGAAGAATGTATTTGGCAAAGCGGGGCGGAAAAGATCGGATTGTAGCAAGAGATCAATAAGAAGTTTTGATTGATTGCATTTCGAATACACACAACAAAAATGCCCAAAACACAAAAATCAAAAAATACGGATGAAAATGTGAAAGTTTCGGCGGAAACGCACGATTCCGCTACCATCGATCAGCTTTTTGAGAAGAAAAAATTGGAAAAGGAGCGGGAGGAGGAGACGGCGGCCGCGGCGGCCGCCGTGCCCAAAGGCATTCTTGAAAAAATCCTCGATCCGATAAAGGCTCGATTTGAGGCGTGGAAGGCGAAAAAGAAGGGCGCTGGCGCTTCTGATACCACGGGATCAGCCGAAAAAAAATCCCTCGGAGAAGTGGTCGAAGCCAAAACTCCCGAAATTCATGCCGAAGGCCCATTATCTGCGGAAGAAAAAAAGAAACTCATCGAAGCGGAGAAAGTTTTTCAACACGGATTGGCTTCCATTCGCGATCTCATCGCTCCTTCATCCATGGAAATCGAGGTGGAATGTCTGAAGCTCGATGGCGTGTATGCCACGAGTTTTTATGTGTATTCGTATCCTCGTTATATCGATGCGAATTGGCTTTCGCCGGTTATTAATTTCGATGTGTCCATGGATATCTCGCAGTTTATTTATCCGGTCGATTCTGCTCACATTATGCGGGTGCTCCGGAAAAAAGTGGCTCAAATGGGCGCTTCCATGCACATGGAGCAGGAGAAAGGCAATGTCCGCGATCCGGGTCTTGAAACTGCCTATCAAGATGCGGAGGAACTGCGCACCAGGCTTCAGCGCGGAGAAGAGCGTTTTTATCAATTCGCGCTGTATTTTACCCTCTATCACGAGGATGAGAAAAAGCTCAAACGCATCGCGAAACAGCTGGAAGGACTGCTCGGCGGAAAACTCATTCTCACCAAGCGCGCCTATCTGGAAGCGGAACATGCCTTTACCTCCACTTTGCCTCTGTGTCTCGACGAACTTGATGTGGTGAGAAATATGAATACGTCTCCGCTTTCCGCGACTTTTCCTTTTAGTTCGGCCGATTTGACCTCAAATGAAGGGATTCTTTACGGTCTGAACCGCCACAATGACAGTCTCATTATTTTTGATCGGTTTACGTTGGAAAATGCGAATTCCGTGGTTTTGGCGAAATCCGGAGCAGGAAAGTCCTACGCGGTGAAGCTTGAAGTTTTGCGCACCCTCATGTTTGGCACGGATGTCATTATTGTTGATCCAGAAAATGAATACGAAGCGTTGACCGAGACGGTTGGCGGCAGTTACCTTCGCGTTTCGCTCAATTCCGATCGGCGCATCAATCCATTTGATCTTCCAGCGCCGCTTCTGGGCGAGGAGGCCAAGCCCGGGGATCTTTTGCGTTCCAATATCATTAATTTAAACGGCCTTATGAAACTCATGCTCGGGAAAATGACCACGGCTGAGGAGGCGCTCCTTGATAAGGCTCTGATTGATACCTATGCCATGAAGGGAATTACCATGCAAGTGGTTGATCCTTCTGGGCGCGAAGTGCCGACCATGGAGGATTTTTATGACATCCTTTCCGGCATGCAGGGCGCGGATGATTTGGCTCAAAGACTGCAAAAATATACCACAGGTACATTTGGCGGCATTTTTAACAAACCGACGAATGTGAATCTTTCGGGAGGCTTGATGGTTTTTTGCATTCGCGATTTGGAGGATATTCTCCGGCCGATCGCGATGTACATTATTTTACATTATATTTGGAATCGGATTCGTAGTGAGCTCAAGCGTCGCGTGCTCGTGATCGATGAGGCATGGACCATGATGCAACATGAAGATTCGGCGCGGTTTCTTTTTGGTCTTGTCAAACGGGCGCGGAAATACTATCTCGGTATTACGACCATCACGCAGGATGTGGAAGATTTTATCGGGAGTTCCTATGGAAAGCCGATTATTACCAACTCCTCCATGCAACTTTTGCTCAAACAAGCGCCGTCCGCCATGGAGATTCTTGGAAAAATTTTTAATCTGACCGAAGGGGAAAAATATCTGCTGTTAAATAGCGCTATCGGTCAGGGACTGTTTTTCGCGGGAAACAAGCATGTCGCGATTCAGGTGATCGCGTCGTACAATGAAGATCGGCTCATTACCACGAATCCGGAGGAGCTTCTGAAACAGAGGAACGAAGTGGAGTTTCAGGCGAAGTGAGACAGAGGTATTCGTTATTATTTATTAACGAGTTAACGGGTTTTTAGGAAAGAGCGTATTTGTCTTTGGAAAAATGAGGAGCGTGTGCGGCGTCGGATATGTTTTTTTGCTTTTCGCGGCAGATTTTTTTTCACAACATTTTCCCAATGGGCTTTTATCCATTTTTTTTGAAATTCTAAAATTTCCCCAAGTCCGCGGCGTTCCATTTCTTCGTCAACGAGACGGCAACGATGCGGATGGAGGGAGAGTTTTGGCAGTTCCGATCCGAATCCTTGAATGTAATGAGTGAATTCATGAGCGAGGATGCCCTGCACGACCTGTTGTGGCACATGTGTAGAGCGAAACAGTCCATTCATAATGACTTTCGATTTTTTTTTTCGCGTCAGGCGAATGGAGCCGAGCCGCGCTTTGGCCGGTCTGCCGAATTGCACGGTAATCATGTTTTTTTTCGGCGCGTCTGTGAAAAAATTTTTCCAGAGAGATTTGGCTTCATCTCGGAGCCATTCGTTGGTGCGGAGTTCCGACGCGTTTTGCATATTTTGTTATTGAATGAACTTTTCCATCTCTTGCATCGCCCGATCAAACTGCGGGTCGAGTCCGTTTGCCACATCGCTATCCGAGATTTTTACCGTGATATCGGGTGTTACTCCGCGGTCTTCGATACTGTTTTGTTTGGGGCTGAGCCACTCGGCAACGGTCATTTTAAAGGTCGATCCGTCGTCATACATATTGAGTTCCTGCACCGTGCCTTTTCCAAAAGATTGCGTGCCAATAATCGTAGCGAGGTCGTATTCTTGGAGCGCGATGGCCATGATTTCCGCGGCTGAGGCCGAGCCTTCATTGATAAGCACTGCTACGGGATAGACCGCGAGTTCGCCGCTTCCTCCCGAAAGCGTCATCGTAATGGTATTATTCGGGTAGCTCACTCCGGTTATGGGTTTTCCGCGCGGAATAAAATGTTCGAGTATGGAAATAACGGTGTTGAGGTATCCGCCGGGATCGTTTCGGAGGTCGATAATCATTCCTTTCATGCCTTCTTTTTTTAATTCATCAATCAGCTTTTCGAAGTCCTTGTCGGTTGTTTCGCCAAAAAGAGAGAGCTCGATATCCGCGATGCCGTCCGACCAAATTTCCGCGCTGATGAAACTGATGTCGATTTCTTCGCGAGTCATGGTGAAAGTCAGAGTTTGTCCCGAAGACTCCCGATAAATCGTGAGCGATACTTGCGTGCCTTTTTTTCCTTTAATTTTTTCAATTACGGTGTCAAGCGTTATGTCGGCTATGCTTTCGTTATTGACTTTCAGGATTTTGTCTTTTGCGCGGAGGCCTACTTTTTCTGCCGGCGAATCTTTTATGAGGCTTACAATGAGAATGTCGTTATTTTTTTCCAAAAGGTGCGCGCCGATTCCTTCAATTTTTCCTGACAGCGCTTCTTCCAGATTTTCACCGTCGAGCGGTCTTTGAAATTCGGTGTAGGGATCTTTTGCGGTTTTTGCTAAGCCGCTTATGGCATTGTATATCAGATCTTCGTTCGTGAAATTTTCCGTTTTTTTGAAATAATAATCGCTGGTTAATCGGTTATACACATCGAGAAGAATGTCGATTTTCGGGGTATTGGTCGATGTATTGGAGGTTTCCGGCGTTTGCGGAGCGATGATCGTTCCGTTTTGATTTTCGATGTAGGTGACGGCGCGATATAGGAGATTTGCCGCATCTGCCCGCGTTATTTTTCGATGCGGCCGAAAGTAGGTTGCGCTTTCGGGTTTGAGGAAATTGAGTTCCGCATTTTTTTCAACGAATGGGAAAAACCACGCAGACGAATCCACGTCGATGTAACTGAGTTGTGTCTCGGAAAATCGAGGAGTGGGTATTCCGTAGAGAAAAAATACGGTTCGGAGCGCTGAGACTTTTGATACGGTTTTTTTCGCAGAACAGCGCGGATTTTTCGGAGAAATTTTTAGCGCTCCGAGATCAATGGCTTTGTTGAAATAGGGAAGAATTTCTTTATCGGTAATGTCGGTGCACAGACTTTTTGCCTTTTTTTCTTTGTCCGTTGGTTCATATCCGAGTGATCGGAGCGTCCAAACAAGCAAATCGGATTGCACGACATTCGTATCCGGGGCAAAAGTGGTATTTTTTGTGTCAATAATGTTGTTTTCCACGGCGAATTCAATGGCGGCGGAATTGGAATCTGATGCAGGAACATCCTGAAAAGTCGCAGAGAAAGCCTCAAGAGGCAGTAGGAAGAGTATGAGGCAGAGGATGGAAAAGAGGATTTTTTTCATACATGATTTTTAGAAGCTTTTTTATTATACGTGCATTGCGGGATTTTTTCTATTTTTTGCTCGATTTTCCGCTCATTTTATGGTATAATTCAAAGAACATTTTTCGACTCCGATTTCATGCAAATTTCTCTGCCTCAACGTATTGCGTTTCAAACCATTTCTCCTGCGGATCAGGAGCGGGAAAATCGTAAACTTTTGGCTCAGTATTCTTGGCGTGTTCCTCGCGGTATTTTCCGTTTTTTTATTTCAGGAATGGTGGCGTTTTTCCTTGCCATGATGTCGCTTTTTTCATGGAACAGTTCTGTGAAGGATTTTACTCTTCCTTATCTTGCCACGGAAGGGAGCGCACAGATTGGAACTGGAGAGGATTTTCATGAATTTTCTTCGTACGAGAAACTGTCTTCCGGTATGACGCTGAAAACTGATAAGGCTTCGCGGTTTTCTCTGCTTGTTTTTGGGAAAAATATTGTGAGACTGGACCGGAACACGACCGTTGTTGTGCAGAGTTTTTCTCCAGATTCTCGTGACGGCGTTTTTCTCGATCTCGATCTTCAAAAAGGCAGTCTGTGGATCAATACGACGATGAGCGGAAATTCGATTCCTGTGAAAGTCGGTGAGCTTGAAATATCGGTTTCCAATGCGGTTTCTCTGATAAGTCGAGAGGAGGGTACTCTTTTCGCGTATGTTGACAGGCATGCCGTTTCTGGAAAGATCGGGACTTCGCAGTTTTTGGTTCCTCAAGGTATGCAATTTGCCATTCGCGAGTCGGAAATTCCCGGTAAAATTGATCAGCTCCGGTATTCAAAATTTAAAAAAGAATTTTTTCGCCTTCTTCCGGAAAAGACGATTGAAAACGATGAATGGATGACTTTTAATCGTCAAAAAGATGGACTTGTTTTGAAAGATGCTGTCAATTTGCTTGTTTCTGAGATTGCGGATCGGAAATTTTTTACCTTCAAAGAGGCTTCGACTCTC
>JACRIC010000084.1 GCA_016235915.1 Candidatus Peregrinibacteria bacterium | reverse complement strand
ACGTATCCCGTTCCAGCCAATTACGCCAGCAAATCCAAGCTGATTCCCGGCGATGTTTTGAAACTCACCATTTCTCCTGATGGATCTTTTCTGTATAAGCAAATCGGCCCCATTGAACGGCGACGAGTCACAGGACCACTCACCTACGAAGACAACCAATATCGCGTTCTCGCCGAAGGAAAAGCCTACAAAGTCCTCCTCGCCTCCGTAACATATTTCCACGCAGAAATTGGCGATCAGATCGTTCTCGTAGTTCCGGCATACGAAGACAGTGAATGGGGAGCCATAGAAAATGTCCTGCCGCATGAAAATATGGAAGACATGGAGAATTTTGAAAACACGGAAAATTAAAAAACACTCCAAATGCCAAAAGATTCCATCACCATCTCCGAAGCATTACAAAAAATCCATGAATGGATGGATGAAAAAAACTATGAAAAAGCCATTCAAGGATGTCAAGAAATTCTGCAAATCGATGCAGAAAACGCCGAAGTGAAAGAAATATTGAAAAACGCTGAAACGCTCAAAAAAAACATGGATACAACAGAAAAAATCATTCTCGACGATCCTCTGCCTTCTCCCGAACCGCAAGAAGTAAAATTCCCGGAAATAACTTCTGAAAGTGAAAATTCGGATATCACTTTTTCAAAAACAAAAAATCCGACATGGCCAGCCGATGACATACCAATGGAACATGAGGCAACAACAAAACATTTTACGCTCTACCTCATCAAAAAAATTGCGACGATTCTCATCATTTTCACGGTGGTAAGCGCCATGGGATATGGAGGATTTTTAGCATACAGCTCATATAAAACCGGAGGAATACATTTTGATACCATCATTTCAAAAATAAATATTTTTTCATCGAAAAAAACAGAGCCAACCGAAAAACCTGCGCCAACCACTGAACCCGAAAAAACCACCAAACCTCCTGACAAACCCATTGCCACAGAAAATGACCCCATAAACCTCAGAAATGCCACGCGCACCAAAGAACTTCAAAACCTCCAAACCGCTCTTGAAGCCTATTATACGGAAAACAGCCAGTATCCTGCCGCAAGCGACATAGAAAAAGACCTTATTGAAGAAAAATATATGACGGAAATTCCGATCGATCCGCGTCACAACGAAATCGATGAAACTGAACAAACCTTTGGTTATGTCTATGCGGTATATGACACGCCTGCCGGAGAAAAACAATTCTTCATTCTTTCCGCTCTGTTTGAAAATCCGATAGGGGAAAATATGCCATGGAGTCCGGGAGAAACAGAAGCACGTGAAGATTACCGCGATTTGAAAAAAGAATATGTAAAACTCCTCTCGCCCTATACTCCATCGATAGAGGTACCACCTGTCACCGAACCTCCCAAACACGAAAAAGTCCGAAGAATTCTATGAAAATTTATGCCTGAAATCAACAAACTTCTGCGAACCGCCCATCAATACCAAGCATCCGATCTCTACGTCACGACCGGAGCGCGACCGATTCTTCGCATACACGGAGGTCTCATAGCCATCGAAGAACATCCCATTCTCACACGAGAAAAAACCGAAGCGTATCTGCTTGAAATCATGTCATCGGATCAAAAAAAATATTTTGAACAAAATTCGGATATTGATTTTGCCATTGAAATAAAAAATATCGCGCGTTTTCGTGTCAACATTTTTGTGCAAAGAAAAGGCATCGGCGCCACGTTTCGTCTCATTCCAGAAAAAATAAAAACTCTCGATGAACTGGAACTTCCTGAACAACTCAAAAAAATCGCGCATTTCAAAGACGGTCTCGTGCTCACCACCGGCCCGGCAGGTTCAGGAAAATCCACCACGCTCGCGGCGATTCTCGATGAAATCAACCGCACGAAACAGTATCACATTGTCACCATCGAAGACCCCATTGAATTTATTCACGAAAATAAAAAATCCATCATCGAACAACGTGAAGTGGGCGCTCATACCCACAGTTTTCACAAAGCGCTCCGGGCAGGACTGCGCGAAGACACCAATGTTATCCTCATCGGAGAACTGCGTGATCCCGAAAGTTTTTCGCTGGCGCTTTCCGCGGCCGAAACCGGCCATCTCATCCTCGGAAGCATCAATACTCGCGGCACGGAAAACACCATAAATAGAATCATAGACAGTTTCCCGTCGGAACAGCAAAACCAAATTCGCATGCAACTCTCGACAAGCATGCGAGCCATCATGTGGCAAACGCTGGTGAAAAGAAAAGATACGGAAGGACGAGTGGCGGCCGTTGAGATTCTTTTCAATAATAAGGCGATCTCAAACCTCATCCGAAAAAGTCAGACGCATCAGATGCAATCCATTATTGAAACGCGACAGAAAGAAGGCATGCAGACGATGGAACACGCGATTTCCGAGCTCCTCCGCCGCGGAATCATTGACGAAAAAGATGCCATGGAGGGTATGCCAACGGAGATGGAAATTGCGTAGGTCGCCGCAGGCGACCGAAGCAATCTTTCAAGAAGAACTTGAAATTTTTTGCAAAGCAAAAAATTTCTTGGAGCTGGAGGGACTTGAACCCTCGACCTCTTGCATGCCATGCAAGCGCTCTCGCCAGCTGAGCTCCAGCCCCCAGTTTTTGTCGAGCGTAGCGAGACAAAAACCTGTCTTCTCTTAACCCTCTCTTCTCCAACGTTTGCCCTTGCAGACCTCAGATAAATCAAAAATCCCCACTCGAGAACTCTACGGTAAAACCCATCCGAAAGCAAATTGTGTTTTGCAAGTTTTCATGCTATAATATGAAGATATTTTTGTGCTCGCCAAATGCAAAAAAACCTCATAAAAATAGCTCTGATTATGATTCTGGGAATCATGACCGCCAACATAACTTCTTTCGCATTGGCGAATTCCTATTTGAAAGATGAAACCTTTCCAATTAAAAATCTGAGCGTCAATGGCCAAACTCAATATACAGACATTGGAAATTTTATTGTGGCGGTCATCAATTTTATCTTAAAACTCGTCACCGCCATCCTCACCGGCGTCATCGTCTTTGCCGGCGTCCGACTCATCGTTTCCGCGGGCAATGAAAATGCCACGCAAAGAGGCAAAGATATTTTGATAAACGCACTGCTGGGACTTCTGCTCGTGCTATCAGCATATATCATCACGGTATTTGTCCAGTATCTCATCTATCAACCGCCCACCACATAATCAAAAAACTGACTCACTCGCATGTTTCACCTCAAATTCATCATATTCACCGAAATAGCGACACTCCTTATCCTCCCTGCCACGATGTTCGCGCAAAGCGCCCCAAACACTTTTGTTGAGAACTGTGACGACACAAACGGCAATGGCATAATCTGCGTCGAACTTCAAGAGCCGCTTAATCTCGGAACAGGAGAAATAAAAGCAATCGCAGGCACCTCTGGCGTGAAATTTATCACAAACTACATCGCGGCCATCTACCAATGGGGCGCAGGCATGGTCGGCATCGTGGCAGTGCTCAACATGGTCATTTCCGGCATTCAGATCACAACTGCGGCGGACTCCGAAAGAGCCGCAAGCGCAAAAACTCGCATGCTCCAATCCATAACGGCAATCGCAGTACTCTTTCTTTCAGGACTCATTCTCTACACCATAAACCCGACGTTCTTTACGAAATAGCTGTCATGGTGAGCCTGTCGAACCATGACAATAAAAGTACTTCCTCCAGTCACCCTTCGAGAACCTCAGGATGACAGTGAGACCTCCGATTCGTCCGCAGTCGCCTGTGGACACAACCACCAACACGAAAAACATTATGAACGTTACAAATTTTACAAACATTCGCACACTCATCATCACCGCCATCATAATTCTTGCTCTCTCGCAAGGAATTCCTGCATTGGCCGACTCACAGCCCAAAACACAAACAATCCCCACTCCCAGCACAGGAATCCTGCTCCCGCAACCGCCAAACAGCGCCGACACCAGCGCCGCCGCCGCCACCCGCAACTATTTCGCCGGAAAATTCATCCCGCATGTTTTCGGATTTTTTATAGCGGGTTTCGGGGTTGTCAGTCTTATTTTTTTTCTCATCGGCGGAGTCATGTTGCTCGTCTCATACGGCAATGACGACACCATCAAAAAAGCAACGAAAACCATGCAATACGCGGTAATCGGCTTCGTGATTGCTCTGCTCGCCTACTCTATCGTAGTAATTATCAATAATCTGGCGGGGACATTCCCGCCATCAGCCTCCCCACCAGCGGCAAACTCAGGCTTCATCATGGAAACCGCTTACGCACAAGCACAACCAACAGCAACTGACATTATTGGCACAGAACCTCCAACAGGCTCCGGAGTCGAAAACCTCCTCAAAGACCCCGATATCCTCGGAACCACTGGAAAAAGCATCATCCAGCTCATCCTCGAAATGAGCGGTCTCCTCTTCTTTGTAGCGCTCATCGTATCAGCCGTCATGATGATCGTCTCGCGCGGCAATGACGAAGACCTCAAAAAAGCCAAAAACATCGTTATCTACAGTGTCGTGGGGATGATATGCATCGCGATTTCCTACGCGGTCTTCTTCGGCATCGCGGAACTTAATTTTTTTAGCGACAATACGCCAACATGAAAAAAACTATTATTTTTTCTTGCGCCATCCTTCTTCTCACGCTTTCACCCATAATCATGACGACAACTTTCGCCAATGCCGCGGCCGCCACAAGCTACCCCATCGGCACTGGAGGCGCCGAAATCCCAAAACCGACCTTCCTCCCAGAAACAATAAATTATACAACAACCGCAATCAGCAACTACATCTACTATCTCGTCGGAGCAATGGTCACGCTCAGCGCCGCACTGGCCGTATTTTTCATTTATTGGGGCGGCTCCACGTACGTCACCTCCATGGGAAGCGACGAAAATCTCGGTAAAGCCAAAAAAACCATCATGTGGGCGATTTTAGGACTGCTTCTCGTGATCATTTCTTATCAAATTGTCGTTACGATCATCACGATGATATTCAAAACACCTGTTTAAGATGGCAGAACCCTCGGAAACAGCGCTTCCCCTTTGGAAATCGTATATTTCTCATGTTTCCCAAAAACCACATTGCTTAAAAACCCCATCTCTTTTCCACCAATTCCAAGGTTAAAAAAAATCCTCCCCGACGTTTCCGGAAGAAAAGGAGCCATCAGCAGAGCAATCAAGCGCAAAATCTCCAACAAAGCATACAGAACTCTCTGAAGCTCTGATGGATTTTCCTTCGCCATCACCCACGGCTTTTTCCGATCCACATATTGATTCGCGTATTCCACCAATTTCCAAACCGATTCCAAAGCAGATTTTAACTCAAAATTTCCAAAAAATCCCTGATAATTTTTCCAAACATCATTCACCAAACTCTCAATTTCATCATCAGAAAACCCCTCAGGTCGCGCCACTTTCGATGAAAAATATTTTTCCGCCATGGTCAAAACCCGTTGAGTAAGATTCCCAAGTCCATTCGCCAAATCCGCGCTATACAATTCCACAAAACGGCGACGACTAAAATCCCCATCATCGCCCGTCGGAATTTCCTTTAAAAGATAATATCGAAACGAATCCACTCCAAATTCATTCACATATTCGGAAGGATCCACCACATTCCCCAGTGATTTGCTCATTTTCTGCCCTTCGGACGTGATAAATCCATGCACATACATATTCTTCGGAACCGCAATCCCCGCAGAAAGCAACATTCCAATCCAAATCCCCGCATGAAATCGGAGAATATCTTTTCCAATAAGCTGAACATTCGCCGGCCAATATTTCAAAAAACGCTCTCCGTTATGCTCATAATCCAGCGCCGTAATATAATTTGCCAGCGCATCGCACCACACATACATCACCTGATCCGGATCATCGGGAACGGCAACTCCCCAATTGAGAACCTTTCTCGGCCGCGAAAAACTCACGTCGCGAAGCCCTTCTTCTCCGATAATATTCAACATTTCCTTCTTTCTCGATTCGGGGAAAATATGAAGTTCATCGGTGGAAATCAACCGCCGTATCGTATCCGAATATTTTGACAGCCGAAAAAAATAATTTTCCTCTTGTAAAAGTTCCGGAGATTTTTTGTGAATGGGACAAACACCGTCCACTAAATCTTTTTCGAGAATAAACGCCTCACAACCAACACAATAATAACCTTCATACACCCCTTGATAAATATCGCCGGCGGCCACCAACTTTTTCCAAAGAACCTGACAAGCGCTCGTATGAAAATCCGCGGTTGTTCGGATAAAAAAATCATTGGAAATATTAAGACGCTGGACAATATTGGAAAAAAGCGCGGAATTTTTATCCGCAATGGCCTGCGGCGTCGTGCCTTCTTTTTCAGCGAGGAAAGAGAGCTTCTGCCCATGTTCATCGGTACCCGTGAGAAAATACGTATCATCGCCCAAAAGCCGATGGTAACGAGCGATGACATCTCCTTGGACAAGCTCCAAAGCGTGGCCGACATGCGGCGCACCATTCACATAAGCGATGGCGGTGGTGATGTAGAAAGATTTTGGCATTTTCTTCTGTCATTCCTGCGAAAGCAGGAATCTCTTATAAAAACATTTCGTTTCAACCTCCAGTAAAACGAAAAAATAGAAAAATTTCAATAATATTGTCATTCTGAGCCTATCGACGGCGCCGTCCGATACAGCGCAAAATCAAATACTGGAAGAAAATCCTCCAAACGAAGTTCCGCATTTAAATTTTGGCGATAACGATCCTCTGCGCTGTCAATATCCGAAGCAGACCCATCCGCCTCGATCCGAATGGTGTCACAAACCAACGCGTCACCTCCACGCTCGATCAGCCTGAAAGAAAGTTTATAATCATCGGGATTCACAATCGTGGTCTCTGGAATATTGATGAGATTGGTCAAGACAAGATAATTATTTCGGTGATTCTTGAGAAACTTGGAAATTTCATAATTTTCATCAAAACTACAGAGCCCTCCCTCTATGCACGTCTGAAAATTTGCCTCGGATGCTTCATTGAAAGAGGACCCCTTGTTTTTCTCCGCCTGCAAATACCCGCTCATGGCCTCGGTTGTATCGTTCGTGGGTGTCAGTCCAAAAATTTTCCAGCTCAAAGCGTCAACGGGATCACTGGAAGGCGAATCGAGTTGATATTCCACAGTAAATTGCAAAATTTTCTCTTCTCCACCGCTTCCATTATCGCGAAAAAGCGGAAAAGCCACGGATTCATTGAGTGAAAGTGTTCCCCATGGCTTGCCTTTCAAATCAAAATCACACGGCACAGAGCCGCCAGCAGAACTTGAAAGAGATGGTATGGAAAATTGAAAATCGTTTTTCCCATCATCATTCGCATCGCCTTTTTCACCGCGAATTTCATATCCCGGAAGATTCGATTCAATACGAAGCAATGCCTCTTCGATACCGGCCTCCGCATGAAAATACGCTTTCCCCGCAGAAATACTGTTATGCGATAAACGAATGGAATTAAGAATAAGACCATGAAACCCAAGTCCCGCAATCATCAGAACCGCCATAAGAATAATGGTTACCAGAAGCGCACTGCCAGCTCTGTTAGCGCTGTCATTCCTGACAGATTCGGTCGTCCAAACGACCGAAATCTGATCAGGAATCTTTCCAAATAAAAAATCACAAAAATTCATAAAAAACCTTTTTATAATCGATTATAAAACCTCGACGAAACCGTGGTCTGCGCCGGAATCCGAATCCCATCCGGACGACTCCGTGCCGGCGCTTGAATTTCCATAAAAATGGAAACTCGCGACTGATACTGAAATTGATTATCCACAACATGCGTATACGGATCGGCTGATGGCGTAATGAGAAAATCGAGTCTTTCTACGGTGATTTTTTCATGGCTTAATTTTTTCGGACTCGAAGAATTTTGCCATTCGCCCGCATTCGATTTTTTTTGATACAAAATTGTCAATGCACTTTCAGCATCTTTCTGAAAAAGAACGCGCTCTCCAGTGGCTTTGAGACGAACGGCCAAAATACCGTCAACCCTACCGTCCGCATTCAAAACGCCACATACATCAGCCGCATCATAACAGCTATAATCCACCGTTCCCGCCCGAACCGTACGCACCATCTCATCCAACAAAAACTGCGCTTCCTCAATGGCTTTTCTCTCCTCATTGGCATCGCGCGAAGCGGAGGCAACAAAAAGATACGTCGAAAACATCACAGTGATAAAAATCGCAAAAACAACCATGGAAATCATCAGCTCGATGAGGGTAAAACCCCGTACTGCTATCATTCCTGCTCTGTCATTCCTGACAGATTCGGTCGCCAAAACGACCGAAATCTGATCAGGAATCTCCTGTTTACTCATAACATTTTTTACATTTGACCCGTGGTTTTGACTTTTGACGTTTATCATTTGACTTTTTGTAAATTTTTCTCAAAAAAATCATATACCTCTCCAATTTGTCAAAATCGTATCCACCACAATTTTCCGCCCCCTCCCCTTTTCATTCCAAAAAACAACACTCGAAATTTTCACTCGCTTCGTATCCACCTCATTTCCGCTGAAAAAAACCGGCCGAATTTCAATATATCGGCTAAAAATATCAGCGCCCAAATCATCTTCAGAAAGTGCAAGATCATCAGCGGCAATAGCGGAAAAATCTGTTCCAAGATCTTCCAAAACCCAAGGATTATATCCCGAAACAGTCGCCGCAGTATACGTTATGTCCTCTTCGGCTTTGTAATCCACATTATAAGAAACCCGATAATAGCGCGAAACACCGGAAACAATAACCTCTCCAAAATATCCACCCGCATCTTTCCACGCTCCATCCGTCCCACTCCACGGAAAATTCTGCATCCAATTCGAATCGCGAATATTCCGCATGGCTTCCAACCCTTCTTGAGCAAGACCATAAGCGATAAAATCATTTTTATTTGCGCGGTTCGCCTGCATCGAAGAAAGCAGAAGCCCGACCGCCGCGGAAAATGTCAGCGCCAAAACCGTGAAACTGATAAGCACTTCCGCCAGCGTAAAACCCGCTCTGTCATTTTCCATAAAATTACCGTGAAAAACTCGCCCTTCCCACCGAAATATCCACCACAATTTTTTTAAACAAATCCCCTTCTTTCCCATAACTCACCGAAAAAGAAACATTTTCATTCTGCAAAACACGCATTT
>JACRIC010000080.1 GCA_016235915.1 Candidatus Peregrinibacteria bacterium | reverse complement strand
ATGGATCCGAGTGATGTGGTGGCGCTCGCGATTTATCAGGAAGGAAAAAATGGACAGGTCTTCCTCGATATTTCCCATAAAAACGCAGAAGAAACAAAACTGCGATTTCCTCAAATTTATCAAAAATTAAAAAAATACGGACTCGACATGACGCGCGAACCCATTCCAATATCGCCAGCCGCTCATTATGCCTGCGGAGGGATTCTAGTAAATTTGAAAGGAGAAACGGGCATCAAAAATCTCTACGCGTTTGGAGAAGTGGCCTGCACCGGAGTGCACGGAGCGAATCGACTCGCGTCAAATTCACTTTTGGAAGCCTTGGTTTTCAGCAATGAAATTCTCAAAAATGCCCAGTCTGTCATGGTGAGCCTGTCGAACCATGACATCTCGGGTACTCCTTTTGCCACCCTTCCCTTCGACAAGCTCAGAGCAGGCTCGGCTCAGGGTGACAATGCTCATTTCCCTTTCGCTAAACCAATAAAACTTTCTTTAGTCAAGAAAAAACGGTTGAAAAAAATCATCAAAACCGTCCAAAACCTCATGTGGGAAAAAGTGGGCATTGTCCGTTCTCAAAAAGGCCTGCGGGAAGCGCTGAAAAAACTCAACACCTTACAGAAAGAACTGCCTGCCGAAAAATACGTGAGTCCCCTGCTCCACCGAACTCGATCCATTGTCTATGCGGCTCGCCTCATCACGGTCGCGGCCATACAAAGAAAAAAAAGTCTAGGGAGCCATGTGATACAAGGAATCACTCCGCAGTCATTTTTTTCACTTCTTGTTCAACCATAAGTTTATCAATAATATCGTCAATATCTCCGTCCATAACACCCGCAATATTGCCCCAGCTGGTCTTGATGCGATGGTCGGTCACGCGATCTTGAGGAAAATTATAGGTGCGAATTTTATCCGAACGATCACCTCCCCCCATCTGCGCCAATCGCGCCTCGCCACGTTCTTTCGCGCGCTTCTCTTCTTCTAAAGCGTACAGTCGAGCTCGGAGCACCGACATGGCTTTCAGTCGATTTTTGAGCTGTGATTTTTCATCCTGACATGTCACCACCATCCCCGAGGGAATATGAGTAAGACGAACAGCGGAATCCGTGGTATTCACGCTCTGCCCGCCATTACCGCTCGACCGAAAAACATCCAGACGAATATCACTTTCCCGAATATGAAGTTCAATTTCGGGAATATCCGGCAAAACCACCACGCTCACCGCGGAAGTGTGTATTCGCCCCTGACTTTCGGTCACCGGCACTCGCTGAACGCGATGCACCCCGCTTTCATACTTCATCCGTCCATACGTACTTTTTCCGCGAACGTAAAAAATAATTTCCTTCACCCCGCCGGCCGGGGCCTCACTTTTATCCACGAGTTCAATCCGAAACTTCACGCGCTCCGCATAACGCATATACATACGCGAGAGCTCTCCAGCAAAAAGCGCGGCCTCCTCCCCGCCGGCCCCCGCGCGAATTTCCATAATGCAGTCTTTGGTATCATTGGGATCGTTTGGAAAAAGTTCGCGCTTGATGGCCTCCGTCAATTCCTGCTGTTTTTTCTCGCCAATAACGCGTTCCTGCTCCGCCAATTCCCGCATTTCAGAATCTTTCTCGGTCGCAAGGATTTCTTGAGCATCAGAAATCTGTTTTTCAGCTTCTTTCAAAGAACGAAAAAACTCCACCACGGTCAAAAGTTCCGAACGCCGCTTAGCAAGAGCCTGATATTCCTCTCTTTTTGAAAATACGGCGGGATCTGCGAGTTTGCTCTCGATCTCGCAAAATTCATTTTCGAGTTGTTGGAGTTTATCGTGCATAGTTGCGAGCGAAGCGAAGCAATCCCCCTCCCCTCTTGACGGAGCAATCTTTCTGTCATTCCTGACAGGAAGGTCGCTTCAAGCGACCGCTCCTGATCAGGAATCTCATCAAATCTCCAAAACAAACATCCTCGGAAGTCCCGCCAAATCCTCTTTCACCTCAGCTCTCCCTCGAGGAAACACCGATCGAATCTCTTCTAAAATCGCTTCCCCTTGCGTAAAACCAATCTCTCCAATCACATACCGCGGCAAAATCTTCAAAACAGAAATCTGTCGAAAAAGCCGTCGATACCATTCTAATCCATCCATGCCTCCAAATAAAGCCTCATGGGGCTCAAAATCTTCCACCGACCGCGCAATATAGCGATTTTTGGAAGTTCCAATATACGGCAAATTCGCCGCGATAATGAAAAGCCCACTGTCATTGCGAGCATTGCGAGCGAAGCGAAGCAATCCCCCTCCCCTCTCAGGCGACGAAGCAATCTCACTGCGCGTGCCATCATTGCCCTCCAAAAATACCGAAAGCAAATCACTTTTCACAATTGTCAAACGATCGGCAACCCCATGCTTCACCGCATTTTTTTCACAAACTTCCAAAGCTCCATCTGAAATATCAAGAGCGGAAATTTTCGCAGAAGGAATATTTTTCGCAACAGAAATCGCAATATTTCCAGAACCCGTCCCGACATCCGCAAGAAAAAACCCAGATCCCTGCGCGGAATCTCTCCATTTTTTATATTCATCAGCCTTCGAAAGCACCCACTCAACCAACATTTCCGTCTCCGGTCTCGGAATCATAACACGCCGATCCACAAAAAATTCCAATCCGTAAAATTCTTTTTTTTCCAAAATATACGCCAAAGGCTCTCCACGCATCCGACGAAAAAATAACGCTCGAAAAGCCTCTTCCGCAACTGGACGAAGCTCCTCGGTGTATCGCAAAAAAAGTTTTTCCCGAGAAACATCCAAAACTGTGGCAAGAAGAAGTTCACATTCCAAAAAAGGAACCTCTGAAAAACCTGATTTCGTCACTAAATTTTCACGCTTTGAGCGAAAACGCTGAACTCGCGACGAAGCCGTATCAGATGAAGATACGGAAAGGAGCGATGAAGCGTTTGTAGCCAAAGCGTGAAAATTGCAGTCGGAAGCAGGTTTTTCAGAGGTTCCAAAAACGACCTCAAACCCCCCTCTCAAAACGAGAGATGACTCTTTCAAAAGGTCTTCGGCAATCATGATCTAAAGATATTGATTCTTTTCGCGCTCTGTCCGATGAAACTCGCGCATGATGGCACGCGCTCGGACTTGCCGGCGATTGAGTTTTTTCTTCCAGAACATTCTCTCCTTCGAAAGAATCACAAGCCTGCCTTTCTGGACATATCCATGAAAACGTTGAATCAACCGTTCGGGGGATTCTTTTTCATTGCGTCGTATACGAATCATAAAAACCTCCTACAAATAAAAAAACCGTGCTCATTGTAACGACGGAGGAGAAAAAGTCAATGCGCTCGCCGCTTCATTCCCTCCAAAAATCCCAAAACATCCGCACTGAGAGCCATAACCTTCCCATTTTCCACAGAAATCATGGCGTAATTGAGATATTCATCGCCCAAATCCTCCTCAATAAGCCAACCACTCTTTTCGCGAACCAGCGAATATTTCCACCCTTTTCGGGCATTTAAACGTCGAATAAGCGTCCGAAGCTCCTCAAGCGTCCCAAAAACAAAATTATCTTTCTTCTGCCCGAAAGTAAACATAAAAACAATAAAAAGAGCTGAAACAAGCGGATCTTTTTATTATACCACTTTTTTATAAAAAGTCCAATCAAAAATCATAAACTCCGCCGTTCCCGTATCATCTCATTCTTGCGTTGCCAGAGTTCCACTAATTTTCCACGCAGATGCTCCTCGCTCTCAGGCACTCCTAAAAGCTCTCCACGCGAAACTTCCTGTACATCAAAATGAAGCTTTGCGCCGAATGTAAAAACCGAAGGCGGCTCAACCACCGTACAGTCCAAAAACCGCACATGATCCAGTCCGGCAATAACCTCGGCAAAATTCCAAAGTCCGCCACTTTTAGGAAAACAAGTTGCGGTCATCCAATTACTCACCTCAAGATCCGGCCGCTTCAGATTCCACTGTTCTTGCTGTCGACGGATACGCCAAGGATACGGCCGATGTTCATCAGGGAAAATAACCGCTCCGGTGCCAGCAGTCAGGAGAGACGCGGCATCAGATCGAATGGCAGAGAGAGCCTCCTCACGATTGTTTCGATCAATAAAAATAGCTTTGCCAGCCGTCCGCATCAAATCCCCCAAAAACCAACGAGACAATGGATTTTCGATGACACTTTTTTTCCCCACAGCCACGATATTTGTCCCAAAATGTTCCTGCAAAAACGCGCCCCATGACCAAATAGCGGTAAGCGTAGGATGATTTCCAAAATACACAAAACGGTCAGATGGAAGCGTTTCCGGAAGATCGGTGTTATGGGTAATATGCCAGCCAAGACCTTGGCACACAAATCCGCCAAGAGTTTTCAGCGTTTCCCGCTCAAACCCATGGAAAACATCGGGATTATTCGGATTGGCCGTCGCTAAAAGTTCCGCTCGATGTTTCAAACGAAGAAGCTCAATCGCCGTGCGGCCAGCAATTTCCATCCACCTCAAGCGAGGAGAGACAGAAGGGCTACGAAAAGAAGTGAGTTCTTCCGGACTCTCTGGCGACATAAAAAATCTTTAAAAACCTTTTAAGGGAACCTCTGAAAATCGATGCAATGCGGACAGTGGCGAGGAATGCGTTTCGAAGCGTAGCGAGGTCGAGTTCCAACGAGACCGAGTGAAGCGACGAACGCCGAGTCGAAAAAATGTCTACATTTTTT